>JALHTX010000231.1 GCA_022866015.1 Thermoplasmatota archaeon | reverse complement strand
TTGCAACAACATGGAACGAACCACGATCAACTCATCCGTGTGTGGACATCCACCAACAGTTTTGTTATCCCGGAATACACTTTTCACCAACGGGATGAATGGTCTCCAGTCGATCTGATGTTTCATCAGCTCTAAACGATCTCCAAGCCCTTTCACTTTTTGATACTGTTGTTTCAAAATAAATTTGTCAAAACTCACCTTCATTACTCCTTATGTATCAGGAATGGTGAAGGATCAAATAGAGGTTTCTATGAGGGGTTTTTCAAAACCCTCTATTATTAATATATAAAATGTAAATTGATGATAAACTATGACAAAGGTAAGTTTAGATATTGAATCATTTAAGGCGCTTGCCTCAGAGACACGATTGGATATTTTACGGGCCCTTGATGGAAAAAAAATGAATTTAACGGATATATGCCATGCAACTAATCTTCATAAAATGACTTTACATGAACATCTGAGTAAACTCACTGAAGCCGGGTTTATTAATCGTATTGAACGGGAGGGACACAAATGGGTGTACTATAAATTATCCTGGAAGGGCGAAAGTTTACTTCATCCTGAAAACACTCATATTGTAGTATTGTTTAGTTTCACCTTTTTTATTTTCTTTTTAGGAATTGTTGCCATAGTGAATTTTATTAAACAGCAAGCGCCTAATCCTGAACCAGGGATGTTAATGTCACCTGCTCCATCTGCTCCGTCACCGTTTCTTTATATATCAGTAGGTTGTTTTGTGGTATTTAGTATACTTTGTTCTGTATCTCTTTGGAGGTATTCAAAGAACCGAACACCCCGACTTTAAGATGTTTTAAATAGAGAGATACTAATAATTTTCGTTTTTATTAATGTACTAAATTAGACTTATGGTTTAGCCAGAAGGCTATTATTAAATACCTCAAACCACTATTTCAAAACAACTATTTATTTATAAACGTCTCATATGTTTTGCTGTTATACCACTAAGCTCTATTATATCCAGATAAGTTTCAATATTATTTTTATAAAAAAATATGGGCTTAGCCGGATTTGAACCGGCGACCTTTGCCGTGTGAAGGCAACGTCATAACCACTAGACCATAAGCCCCTGATGTACTATTATGAGGCTTTGAATCCAGATTATCATTATTAGGTTTTTCATCAACAGACTTATGATATTGGTTATATGTATTATATGGAGAAGATGTTTTACTTACAGCATCAATAAATGAGAAATACTCAACTAGTTTATTTTCTAAAAACTTACTAATTACTAAGCCATGATCTCTTGCTTTCTTTATTAATTCTTCATCAATTAAAAGATTCAAAGGTACTTTTTCCTCCCTCATTAATTTGTATCTATTGTATCAATTTAAAACTTATGAATAGCAATCTCATTTTATTGTGCATAATATCATTTTTACATAAAATAATCCATGTTATGAACAGATTTTATAAAACACATTTTATCTTGATTAATTTCATTAATGGAATTAGGTGAAAAAAATGGATAAGAAAAGAAAGGAGGTGAAATAAAAATGGATTTCACATGGCATTTTTGGTTACCACCAATTCCACCAATAGCCGCACTCATAGCCAAAATAATTGGAGGATTTTAAAACTTCTTTTTTTATCTTTTTACTTGTAACTGTGATTCTAAATCTCCTCCTTAAAGATTTTTTATACTGATTTCATTCCCCAAAAGTAAGGTATCATAAGATAGATCTATTTACTATATACACCAATACTATCTATTCTTCTTTTTCTTTTTTTATACCTTCTTAATTGAAAACATATCATTACCCAACGATTCAAAACAAATACCATCCCCTACTCTCAAATTATATTTATCTAATATTTCCTGTGGAATACATATTGAACCACTACGACTAATTCTCATCAACATATTAATATCTACAACTCCCCATATTACAACTTATAAAAAATAAGAACAACTAACACCTTTATATGCTATCAGTAACAGGAAGCAAAGTAAGGTATCTTAAGATAAGTCTATTTACTATATAGTATCCTCCTTCATTTACCATAAGTGAGTGTTTATTACTGTCCTTGTTTACTATATGCCCTTCTCACTATCCTATACACCCATTACTTTATCATATATCCTTTTTAGATCCTCATACACTCTTAAGATAAGTAAGGTATAGGTAACTGGCCTTTTAAGCATTATATCTAATTTCTTTTACAAAAAAAATAAGAAAAAAAGAGAAATCCCTCGATTATGAGGAATATCCACCAATTTTCAAACTAGGATCACCAAGAAGAACCCATTGTTGAACTGTTTTTGCATCATATGCATAATCCCAACTAGAAGGAGTATTCCAGTCAATTGGAAATCTATTTAGATAACGATTTATGGCTTTACCCCAGCATTCACCAAGAATATCGGTTCCATTTATACCATACTCATAGAAAAACTGTGGATCAAGATAATCAGATGCACCCTCTAATGAACTTTTATCCTCCTTAGACATACCAAGACCACTACAACCAATAGTAGCTATAGACCCACCACCAATTTTTCTAGTTAGTTTCCAACCCCAACACTCAGGAGTCCATATTGACCAATAATACGCTTCTTTAAAATCTTTAAGTAAATTTAAAAGATTTACATCCAATTGTAAATTGTGACAGCCACTAACCACACAAACAGGTAACATATTTTTATTCTTAAGATATATCATATCACCTACTCTAAGACCATTTATCCATGTTTTGTTATTAGAAGGATGGCTACTCCAAACCATTGGATTACCATGACCATCAAAAAACAAGAAACCACAACCTTGATTAACAGCATTTATTATATCAGAAGGACCTGTAAAAGAACCATCGGAAGTAAAAAGACTAGTATTACTAAAACCTGGCATATAACTTAACACAGTTTTAGCATTTTTCTCACCTTCAAAATCTGGAGTTGGAAATGGATACTGCCCATTAGGATAAGTATCACCAGCACAAACAACAATACGATTAAACCAATCAGAACCATATGTAGAAGTTTCATAAGTAATAATTTTATCAACCATGATATTTACCTCTAATAGATTTCTGCATGCAAGTCTACCAACATAAACATCAGGATAGAGATCTATATCCTTATCTTGAGCCTCTGTTCCATTCCATTCACCAAAAATACGATTATTATTTGTATCCCAACTTGAAAAATCCCCGTTTTTATCATAGATATCAGCATAGTATAACTCAGAAATATAATATGCTTCATCTAACGAATTATATACATAT
>JALHTX010000230.1 GCA_022866015.1 Thermoplasmatota archaeon | reverse complement strand
TCGAGGTGAAGAACTCATCTATGGAAACATGCCTATCTCTAAAGTCTTTGAAAAAGATATAGGTATTGGTGGTGGTGTTCTTAGTATTCTCTGGTTTAAAAAACTCATGCCAAAATATGCAACAAAATTCATAGAAATGGCAATAATGGTCACCGCAGATCATGGACCTGCAGTATCAGGAGCACACAATACAATTGTTGCAACACGAGCTGGAAAAGATCTAATATCATCACTTGTGTCGGGAATGCTAACAATCGGACCTAGATTTGGTGGGGCAATAGATGGTGCCGCACAAATGTTTTCTGATGCATATGACTCTGGAAAAACACCTCAACAATTTGTAAATGACATGAAAGTAAAAGGTGTAAACATACAAGGAATAGGTCACAGAGTAAAATCAATTAATAATCCAGATATGAGAGTTACAATAATTAGTAAATATGCAAAGAAAAACTTCAAAAAAACACCACTTCTAGATTACGCACTTGAAGTGGAAAAAATAACAACATCAAAAAAAGACAATCTTATCCTAAATGTAGATGGATGCATTGGCATCTGCTTTGTTGATTTACTAAGATCAGAAATGTCAAAGCAAGAAGCAGACGAATATATTAAAATGGGGGCATTAAATGGATTGTTTGTAATCGGTAGAAGCATAGGTTTGATTGGGCATTATCTAGATCAAAAGAGGTTAAAACAAGGATTATACAGACATCCATGGGATGACATAGCCTATATGTTATCTGATTAAAAAAACAATTAATCAACCTTTTTTTTATTTTAATTTTTACTATATAAAAATTTATTTAAATAAATAACTTATAATAAGTTTGTAAGTAGGATGGGCACAATGGATAAAATTGTAAAAAAATACCAAGATGGTGCCGTTTTAAACCTTTTTGTTACCGCAGGTTCGCGCAAGGTAGTTTTTCCTGTAGGAATAAATAATTGGCGTAAATGTATAGAGATAAGTGTTTCAGCTCCTGCAAAAAACAATAAAGCAAATAAAGAAGTGATAAAAACTGTTGCTGATTTTTTTGAAAAATCAGTACATGATGTTTTTGTTTTAACTGGAGCTAAAAATCCAAAGAAAACAGTTTTTGTAAAAGGGGTCACAGTTGATTTCGTATCAGATAGATTGAAGGAATCACTTAATGGATTATAAAAAAAGCTTTGACGAGCTTGAAAAGGTGCTATTTGAACTTATAGAGGAAAATAAAAAAATTCCTATTGTCGTTGAGGGAGACAAAGATGTTTTTTCTCTTAGAAAACTTGGTGTCACCGGTGAAATTATTACAACTAATTCTGGTTTGTCAATTATTGATTTTTGTGATAAAATAGCAAAGGACTACAAAGAAATAATATTACTTACAGATTGGGATAAAAAAGGTGGTTTTATTTGCCATACAATCCAAAGAAATCTTCAGGGGCGGGTAAAATGTAACCTGTATTATAGAGAGTTGTTTGCTATAAAAGCTATGACTAAAACTGTAGAGGGTTTGTATTCTTGGTTTAATACAATTAAAGAAAAAATCGAGTTTAATAATAAAAATTTTATAAAAGGTTGAAGGAGTTTGGTAAGCAATTATTTTTCGAGGAGAAGCCCGGTGAGGAGACTTCAAGAAAACGAATTGCTTATCAGCTCCCTATTTCTGCATGTAATATGTATATAAAAATTTTGCCTTAATCTTTATAGACTATTGACGATTTTTATTGGTATCAATTATTAACAAAATGCTCATTTTATAGAATAATTTGTTAAAAATTTAAAAAAATAAAAAAATAGAATATTGCCGAAATCAAAACTTAAAGTAAATTTTTTTTATTTTAGTCGATATTTTGTTTGGACTTTTTTTGGTTTGACTTTTGTTGCAGAAATTTTCCCTTCTTTTGCAAGCCAGCCTATTGCATAAAATGCATCTTTTTCTGTTACACCTGCAAGTTTTGGTATATATGTTTCGTCTAACTCATTATATGTGTTTAATATATGCCATACTTTTCCTGCATTTTCACCTATATAATTTTCATAGTTGGCTGGTTTTAGTTCATATGTATCTTCATTGAACCATACTTTGTTTTCTCTTGCAAGCCAGCCGACTGCAACAAAAAAATCTTCTTGCGTAAGGCCTGTATTCTTTATTACTGTTGTAGTATTACATGGCCCACAATTTTCTAGCGTCTTCCAAACTTTACCAGCATTTTTTCCATATACTTCAATAATATCAGGCATGTTTTTTTCCCATCCTCATATTTGTTATATTTTTTTAGGTAATATAGTTTATCATTATTTTTAATATATTCTTTTGTAAATCTAAAGAGAATCATTATAATATATATTTTTAGTTATACTTTAAAATACATTATAACTTATACATCTAAAAAAACAAATAGTACACCACAAAGTCTTAAATCAAACTTAGTATTTACTTTTTATTTAATAATGAAAAATATAGATCCAATATGTGGAATGAAAGGGACAATTCCTGCACACGGACATTACTTCTGCAGTGAACATTGTATTAAAAAATACGAACAAGAACATAACATTCCAAAAGAAAAAGAATACTGTCCAAGCTGTAATATAAAACCTGGTAAACCTTGGTACAAAGAAAAACTATACATATTTACAATAATAACTTTAGTTTTACTTATAATAACTTATTTTTTTGAACCACATAGGTATTTTTTTAATGCATTTATAGATTATTTAAAGTTGATATGGTGGGCGATACTAATTGGGTTTCTAATAGGTGGAATAATAGACTATTTTATTCCAAGAAAATACATTGAAAAATATCTTTCAAGACATAGGAAACGTACGATAATTTATTCAATTATATTTGGATTTCTCATGAGTGCTTGTTCGCATGGAATACTTGCAATTGCAATAGAGCTTTATAAAAAAGGAGCAAATACATCATCAGTTATTGCATTTCTTTTAGCATCACCCTGGGCAAATCTACCAATAACTTTCTTGCTATTCGGATTCTTTGGTCTAAAAGCTTTATTTATTGTTGTATCTGCGCTAATAATCGCAACTATAACTGGATTAATTTACCAAGCACTTGAGAAAAAAGGACTAGTTGAATGCAGGCATTGTGAAATAGGTGAAGACAAACCAATACATGAAGATTTTTCAATTATAAAAGATATTAAAAAAAGATGGACAGAATTTCAGTTCACATCTAAAAATATAAAAGTTGCGGCAATTGGAACATTTAAAGGAAGTTGGGCTCTTACAAAAATGGTTATGTGGTGGTTAATTATCGGGATGCTAATGGCTGCTTTTGTCAGAGCTTACATTCCAGAACATATATTTATGGAATATATGGGTCCTGGAATACTTGGCTTACTTGTTACATTATTATTTGCAACGATAATTGAAGTATGTTCAGAAGGAAGCTCACCATTAGCCTTTGAAATTTATAATAAAACAGCAGCATTCGGAAACTCATTTACATTTTTAATGGCAGGTGTAGCAACCGACTATACTGAAATCGGACTTATCTGGCATAATATAGGAAAAAAAGCAGCATTATGGTTACCAATTATAACAGTTCCACAGATCCTTGCTTTAGGATATTTATTTAATATTTTTTTGTAAAGTCGTTAAATTGACTTGAAGGTATTTTATGTTTAACTTCAAAGCATCAATAGTTCTGTATCATTTTATGTACCATTTTTTGTATTAATTTTAAGGAGAAAAATGGTACAGTTTTGGGTACAAAAAATATAACGCAGGTTCGAAAATAAATATAGATGATTTTTAGTATGAATTTTTCAAGTACGCTTAAATCATTTTTATAAAAACATGTTTTCAAAAAACTAGGCTTTATTCATTATGTAATATATGTGTTTGTGTTTGACCAGTCGAAACCTTTAATTAATTTAATAGTTTGTGTTTCATCAGGTGGTAACCATCCTTGAATAGGGTAAACAAGATTTGGGAAAAATTGTTTTATATCTGTTGAAAGTTTTGTAGCAATATGTTTTTCTCCATAGTATTTCTTTGTGATTTCATATGTTTTCTGTTTTGTAAATTCTTCATTAAGAAAACCAAGTGAATGTATATATTCATGTAATAAAACATTGAATCCATATGGTTTCAACAACTCTGGTTTTGTCTCGGTTATTCTACGGATAGGTGTTTTATTTACAACAATGATATTTGATGAAACCGGGAAATATGCACCTATAAATCCCTCTATTGAAGAACCAAGTTCTTGTAGGCCAAGCATTAATCCTGCACGTGATTTCCCGGTGATTTTTTGAACTGCGTCTTTTACTTCTTCGAAGCTTTCAATTAGGGTCTGTTCAACTTTTTTTTCGTTATATCTAGACATATATCAAAATGTAATTAACAGCCGTTAATAATCTTTTCTATTATCGTTATATAATGTTACCAAAAAGAGAACCACCTACCAAATAATTCCTCACTAAAAACGGTAAGTGCTTCTAATTATATTTTAAATAGTTTTTTAAAGAGATAGATGTTATAAAATCCCTATTAAACAGCAATTTTGCTGGTGATAAGGAGAGGTGATAAAATATGGATACAATTTCAATTTTAGGCTGGTTATTGTTGATTGTAGTATTAGTATTTCTTCTAAGTACGGGTTTTAGAAAAGTACATCAAACTCAACGAGGGTTGATTGAAAGATTTGGTAAATATAAAAAATATGCAGAACCTGGTCTTCATTGGATTATTCCTGTGATTTATATGATGAGAAAAGTAAATATCACAGAAATGATGGTGAATGCTGAACCGCAAGTTATTATCACAAAAGATAAACTAAACGCACAAGTTGATGCACAGGTTTATTTCAAAGTTAAACTAGATGAAGAATCAGTAAAAGCATCTCAATACAATGTTTTCGACTATAAATATCAGATTGTCAACCTAGCAAGAACAACACTCAGAAACATAATAGGAACATTAACATTAAATGAAGCAAATAGCGACAGGAATAGGATAAATAAGGAACTGATGGAAACTCTTAGGATTGAAACAAAAAACTGGGGTATTGAAGTTGTACGAACAGAACTCAAAGAAATCGACCCTCCAAAGGATGTCCAAGAGACGATGAACAAGGTAGTAAAAGCAGAAAATGAAAAACAAGCAGCGATTGATTTTGCAACTGCAGCTGAAACCCAAGCTGATGGTCTAAGAAGAGCAGCTATTAAGAATGCAGAAGGTATAAGACAGGCAACAATCCTTGAAGCTGAGGGACAGGCACAAGCAATCGTAAAAGTAGCTGAAGCGGATGCAAAAAAAATAGAAATGATAAATATAGCTATTCAAAAATTCTTTAAAAACGAAGCACAAATGTACAAAAAACTAGAAACAGTTCAAGCATCATTAGAAAAAAATACAAAATTTGTTATTGATCCAAACACTGAAATTACTAATGTTATTGCAGAAAGTATGGCAGGTGTTGTTCCAATAGTAACAAAATCTAAGGAAGAAAAACAATAAATTAACTTTCTTTCTCTTTTTTTAAAATAATTAAAATTAATACTTTTAATAACCCTTACATTAGTTTTTAAATAAAAGATTTAGATACTGTTTTTCCATTTGATTAAATAATATCTAAACAATAGAAAGAATTAACATTAGTTAATTTATGTCGATTTTGGATATATTGGGGGTAAGCTGTGAAAAACATAAAGATAAAAGGAGCAAGAGAACACAATCTGAAAAACATAAGCCTAGAGCTCCCTAGAGACAAATTCATAGTAATAACAGGACTATCTGGTAGTGGTAAATCTACTCTTGCATTTGACACAATTTATGCAGAAGGTCAACGAAGGTATGTTGAGTCACTCTCAGCATACGCAAGACAGTTTTTAGGTCTTATGAACAAACCAGATGTTGACAGCATTGAAGGATTGTCACCAGCGATTTCAATAGAACAAAAAACAACCAGTAAAAACCCTCGTAGTACCGTTGGAACAATTACTGAAATCTATGATTATCTAAGATTACTCTTTGCTAGAATTGGACAGCCTTACTGCCCAGAACATAACGTAAAAATAGAATCACAAAGCCCACAAAAAATTTCAGAAAAAATAGCCAGTGATTTCTCTGATAAAGCTACGATACTCTGTCCAATTATCCGACAAAAAAAAGGAACATACGAACAACTATTTAAAGATTTAAACAAAGAAGGATACATTCGTGTTCGTGTTGACAAAGCATTATATCGAACAGATGAAACAATTACACTGGATAGATACAAAAAACATGACATTGAAATTGTGATGGATAGAATCAAAACAAATGATAAAACAAGACTTGCTGAAGCTTGCGAAAACGCTTTAAATAAATCAGATGGACTCCTTATCGTAGTTGATGAAAAACAAAACGAAAAAGTATATTCATCAAAAATGGCGTGCCCTTTTTGTGGAATGATTTTTGAAGAACTACAGCCACGTATGTTTTCATTTAATAGTCCTTTTGGTGCTTGTGAAACCTGTCATGGTCTTGGCATTCGCATGGATTTTGATCCTGATTTAATAATCCCTGATAAAGAGCTTTCTATTGCCGATGGAGCAATAAATCTTTACAGAAATGTAATGGATGCTTGGAGAATAAAATATCTTGGTTCGGTTGCCAAGCATTTTGGTTTTGATATTTTTACACCATTTAAAGATCTAACAGAAGATCAATACAACGTTATAATGTATGGTTCTAATGAAAAAATAAAGTTTAATATGGTTTCAAGAAGTGGCGATGCTCAATGGTCTGGTCATGGAGCTTGGGAAGGTCTTATCCCTCAATCAGAAAGGTTATACAAACAAACAGAATCTGAACATCGTCGTAGGGATTTAGAGCGCTTCATACGCATTACACCTTGTCCTGTTTGTGATGGTAAACGTTTGAAAAAAAAAGTTTTGTCAGTAAAAATTGCTGATAAATCAATAGTAGATATTACGGATATGTCTATTAAACAATGTATTGTTTTTTTCAAAACACTTATACTTTCAAAAAAACAAGAAGAAATTGCTTGGCAGATTTTAAAAGAAATAAAAGAACGTCTTGATTTCTTGGACAAAGTTGGTCTTAACTATATTACTCTTTCACGTAGTTCAGGAACATTATCTGGAGGAGAAGCGCAGAGAATTAGGCTTGCCACTCAGATTGGTTCAAATCTTATGGGTGTACTTTATATTCTTGATGAGCCAAGTATTGGACTTCATCAGCGTGATAATAAAAAATTAATTGATACGCTTCGCAGGTTAAGAGATCTTGGAAATACTTTAATCGTAGTTGAGCATGACGAGGAAACTATTCGCAATGCTGATTATGTTGTTGATATGGGTCCTGGCGCAGGAATACATGGTGGTAAAATTGTTGCTCAGGGAACACCTGAAGAAATCGAAAATCATCCGACTTCACTTACTGGTAAATATTTATCTGGTGAGTTACAGATAGAAACACCAGAAAAAAGAAGATACTCAAAAAGATATATAAATATATATGGCTGTAGGCAACATAACCTAAAAAATATAGATGTAAAAATACCAATAGGTGTACTAACATTAATAACTGGATTATCGGGAAGCGGAAAATCAACACTAATCTATGAAATACTATACAAAGCAATGATGAAAAAACTACACAATTCAAAAGAAAACCCTGGAGAACACGACGATATAAAATTTGATGAAACAATAGACAAAGTAATAATAATAGATCAAAGTCCAATCGGTAAAACTCCAAGAAGCAACCCTGCAACATATACAAAAGTCTTTGATGAAATAAGAAACATATTTGCAAAAACAGTTGAAGCAAAAAAAAGAGGATACAAACCAGGTAGATTCTCATTCAATGTAAAAGGTGGACGCTGTGAAACATGCGAAGGTGACGGTCTTATAAAAATTGAGATGAATTTTCTACCAGACATATACATAGAATGCGAAGAATGCAAAGGAAAAAGATACAACAAGGAAACTTTAGAAGTAACTTACAAAAACAAAAATATCGCAGAAGTCCTAGACATGAGCATAGAAGAATCATTAAAGCTATTTATAAATATACCAAGCATAAAAAGAAAACTAGAAACCCTCTCTCAAGTAGGTCTTGATTATATAAAACTAGGTCAAAGCTCAACAACATTATCGGGAGGAGAAGCACAAAGAATAAAATTAACAAGAGAACTAGCAAAAAGAAGCCCTGGAAAAACATTATATCTTTTAGACGAACCAACAACAGGATTGCATTTCCATGATGTAAAAAAACTAATAGATGTGCTAAATAGTTTAGTTGACAAAGGAAATACAGTTGTTGTAATTGAGCATAACCTAGAAGTAATAAAATCAGCAGACTACATAATTGATATCGGACCTGAAGGTGGGGATCTTGGCGGAGAAATAGTTGCAACAGGAAGTCCAGAAGAAGTTTCTGAAATTAAAAGTTCTTACACGGGCCAGATTTTAAAACCTGTTTTATTAAAAGGAAAAAAAAAGAAATGTTTAACTTAGAAAACATACCAAAAAACCCAGGTTGCTATTTATTCAAAGATAAAAAAGATAAAATTATTTATGTTGGAAAAGCAAAGAATCTGAAAAATCGGCTTAAAACTTATCAGAATAAAAAAGATTTAGATGTAAAAACACAAGTGATGCTGTCTCATTTAAAAACAATTGATTTTGTAGTAACAGACAATGAAGTTGAATCACTAATTTTAGAAAACACTCTTATAAAAAAACATCAACCACGATACAATATAAGATTAAAAGATGCAAAGAGCCATACATATTTACTGCTAACAAATGAAGAATGCTCTCGGGTTTTAATTGATCGTGGTAAAACAGGAAAAGGAAAATTTTATGGACCATTTGTAAGTGCATATGAAAGAGATTATGTCCTGCATTTCTTAAGAAAAACATTCTTACTTAGAACTTGTAAAAAAATGCCAAAAAAACCTTGCCTGCGTCATCATATAAACCTATGTGATGCACCATGTACAGGTCTAATTTCTAAAAAAGATTATGAAAATAAAATAAAAAAAGTAAAAATGGTTTTATCTGGTAAAACGCAAGAACTAATAAAGAATCTTGAAAAAGAAATGAAGGTTTTTTCAAAAAATAACATGTTTGAACAAGCATTAAGCGTTCGTGAGGAAATAAACGCTGTTAGAAATCTTAGTGAACATCAAAAAATGCAGCGTGAAAAAAAATACAATGAAGATATTATAAATTATCAGATAAAAGATGATAAAGTCTATCTTATGCTCTTCAATATATACAAAGGAACACTCTCTAATAAAAACGAATTTATTTTTGAGTATAATCCTGATTTTTTTGAAGAATTTATAGTTCAGTATTATTCTGATAATCCTATTGTAAAAGAGCTTATTATTCCTCAGAAAATATCTGATTCAATTACGCATTTCTTATCTGATAAAAAGAAAAGTAAAGTAAAAATTACGATACCTGTAAAAGGTGAAAAAAAACAACTTCTAGAACTTGTTTTAAAAAATATTGATATAGTGTTTTTTACAGATCTTGATAAAGTTAAAATACTTAAAGCAAGACTTCATTTGCAGGAAAATCCTGGGGTAATTGAGTGTTTTGATATAAGTCATTTATCAGGAACAAGCATGGTAGGCTCAATGGTACAATTTAGAAACGGTAAACCTGATAAAAACAATTATCGTCGTTTTAAAATTAGAACTATTAAAGAAATAGATGATACTGGGGCAATAGCAGAGGTTGCCAGGAGAAGATACACTCGTCTTAAGAATGAGGATACAGAAATGCCAAACCTTATAATTATTGATGGAGGACGCGGACAACTTAATTATGCAATCAGGGAACTTGAAAAACTTAATATTAAAATTCCAATAATTTCAATTGCAAAACAGTTTGAAGAAATATATATTCCTGGTATTATGAATACTTTTAGATTTTCAAAAAAAGACAAAGCATTACAATTCATACAAGAAATAAGAAACGAAGCACACAGATTTGCAATAAAATACAACAGACTTCTCAGAAAAAAGGAGATGGTAAAATAGAAAATAAATTCAAGCTTATAACTGATATGAAACCAAAGGGCAGTCAACCGGATGCAATAAAAAAACTTGTTGAAGGTTTTAAAAATAATATGCAATATCAAACGCTTCTGGGTGTAACAGGATCTGGAAAAACTTTTTCGATGGCTAACGTTATTGGGCAGATTCAAAAACCAACACTTGTTCTTGCCCACAATAAAACCCTTGCAGCACAACTCTTTTCTGAATTCAAAGAATTCTTTCCAGAGAATCGCGTAGAATATTTTGTTTCATATTATGATTATTATCAACCAGAATCATATATTCCAGAAAAAGACCAATACATTGAAAAAGATGCAGATGTAAACCCAAAAATCGAGCAGATGCGACTTTCTGCAACAGCCTCTGTTCTTGACAGACCAGACACTATAGTTGTTGCATCTGTATCCTGTATATACAATGTAGGTGATCCATCTGAATACAAAAATCTTGGTTATGAACTCAGAAAGAAAACAAATGTTACGCGCGACGAAATATTAAATCATTTAATTGACATGCAATACGAGCGAAACGATATGGATATTAAACCAGGTCGTTTTCGAGTAAAAGGAGAAATAATTGATTTAATACCTGGTTATTACGATAATATAATTCGTATTGAACTCTTTGAAGATAAAATCGAAAAAATACTCGAAATAGACAAATTGACAGGAGATATAAAAGACGAATTTGAATATATTTATGTTTATCCTGCAAAACATTTTGTAATCAGTGAAGAAAAAAGAAAACGCGCAGTTGCGTCAATTAAACAAGAGCTTGAAGAAGTACTACCTAAGCTTGATATGTTTGAAGCACACAGATTGAAACAAAGTACACTTTATG
>JALHTX010000229.1 GCA_022866015.1 Thermoplasmatota archaeon | reverse complement strand
TTTTGATAACAATCTTTTAAATTACCAACTACTGCGATAGAATCAAAAAGAAATGTATTACCGTTTATGTTATTATTTGCTGAATTCACTATATGCATACCTAATGTATTGTGAGATATCTCACAATTTTGAATAACATTATTTCCTACAGATGAAACACTAAAGCTACCTATACCGATGCCACCCCAATTATTTGAAATTTTACAATCACTTAGTGTATCATTTTTCGATAAAATAATCCCATAAAAACCTTCTTGCATTGTAAATCCTTGAATGTTTACGCCATTAGCAGTAATATTTACACTGTTTGTGATATCTCTACCATCGATAATTGTTGAATCCTTATTTTCACCAATGAGATTTAGGGTTTTATAAATATGTACGTTCTCATAGTATGTTCCACTGAAAACAAACACTGTATCACCATTATTTGCTATATCTATCGCACTTTGGATAATAGTATAATTACCTGGTCCAATACCACCAACATATAAAACATTACCCTCTGCTTTTACAGTTTCAATAGGAAAAACAACAAAAAGCGAAGTCACTAGCATCATACATACTAACAATATTTCTATCCTCTTCTTCATAATTTTTCCCCCAAGAAATATAAAAACGACATATAATAACCAAACTTAAATATTTCTTATAGGAGAAATTTTATATGCAACAAAATTAAAAATAAACAGGTTAAAAACAACAAATTGTTAAATACTGAAAAATCTACAAGAAAATCAAAGAAAGTAAAAATATATTTTACTGAAATACTTCACATTTTTTCCATTCATTGTTTACACCACATCTAGGACAAGCAACCCAAAAATATAAGGCTTTACCATTTTCGAACTTAACAAAACGAGGGGTACCAAATTTATATCCTTTAGGAATCTTTACGATTGATTCTTCTTTGCAATAACCACAAGTTAATTTAACATCATAAGTATAGGCCATATAATCATATATTTAGATTCTTGTATATAAGATTTACAACCATTGTTTAAAAAAATAGAAAAAAAGGAGTTAGAGTTTGGTTTATTTAGTTATTGGTTTAGTATTTTTTCAAAGAAAGGAAAACACTGAAAGAACCTCTGTAAAAACAATGGTATATTGATTACTTTGTTTTTTGCCATACTAACAGATAGTGTTTTCCATTCGCTCTCAGCACCATTTATGTCTCTTGCTTTTACCTTTAAGACATAATTACCTTTTTCAGTCCAAGTATGTTTAGCTGATGCTTCTACACCTGATACATATGGACCAATACAAATTTCACCAGTGTTGTCTCCCCAATCTAAACAATATTCTATATTATCTCCTTCTGGATCAGTTGATACAAAAGTATATTCATATTCTGTACCAGGTTTTCCACTTGTTTCACCTGTTAAATTTGGTGTATTTGGTGAATTATTATAAGTCTCTGCAGCAACCAAAAAAACACCAGATAAAATTATTACTACAGCTATTAGCAAAATACTAGCTTCTTTCAAAATATTTTTTCTAAGAATAGATTTTTTCATATTTTTATCCTTCCTCTAATAAAACATACTTCTTATATTGAAAAAGTTGAATAGATTATCTTAATTTAAATCTTATTGATAATATATGCAAAAATAATAAAAAATATAGTATAAAAACAACAAATTGTTAAATCATCTCCCTAACTATTTATTTTATGTTTAGAATGATTTTTATATTAAAATTCTATTTTGTTACATATGCCTAAAAACAGTGTAAAACAAATAGAAAAAGATGAAAAAAGAATACTTCTTGAACTAAAGAAAAATGCTAATAAAAGCATAAATGATATTGCAGAATCCTGTGGTTTTTCAAGGCAAAAAGTATGGCGAGTAATAAGAAACCTGGAAAAGAACCATACTATTTGGGGTTATACTGCTATAGTGGATGAAGAAAAACTTGGTAAAAAAAGCTATATATTGCTTATTAAAAGATCAAATAAACCTATGACAAAAGAAGTACTTAATATAATGTCAGGTAAAGATTTTATTAAAAGAATAGAAAAATTAGGAATTGAATCCTTAAATCATATTTTCATACACGGCAAATACGATTGGAAGCTTCATCCCGAAATGAAGCCTTGAGTGAACATCTTTGACCTCTATTTTTTAAAGATTACCGTGCAAGAGACGTCTGAAACATCGTTCAGTAAGCCT
>JALHTX010000228.1 GCA_022866015.1 Thermoplasmatota archaeon | reverse complement strand
TTTCCTGAACCGGATGGACCCATAATCGAGGTCCAGGCACCTTTGTTAATAACAAGATTCAGGTTTTCCAACACATGAGTATTTTCATCGTAGTATTTTTTGATATTGTGTAATTTAATTATTTCTTCACTCATCGTTTTTATTCACCTCGGAGAACAATTGCTGGTTCAACTTTAACTGCTCTTCTTACTGGAATGATACTCGCGAGGAGTGCAACACCAATAGAGATACCTATGGAAATAGGTATTACTTCAACACGCGGAGTAATCGACATAGAAAATACACTATATCCAATAAATTGCGCAAGAATAATTCCTATGATATACCCAAGAATTCCACCAATGAGACCAATGATTCCTGCTTCTGAAAGAAACAAGGAAATAATTTTTCTATTCTCTGCTCCAACACTTTTCATAAGTCCGATTTCTTTTTGTCGTTCAATTACTGAAGTAATCATCGTTGTCATGACACCCACTGCTGAAGCGATAAGTCCAACGATTGTAATAAGAAACATCATGTTTTCGATTTTCCCAAGGATGTTCATTTCTGCGCTAGCGAGTTGTTTTACAGTTCGTGCTTCAACATCAGGCATGTTAACTTGTATTTCTTCGACGAACGATTCAACTGGACAGGCATTACAAAGTGCTGAGACTTGAACGGTATGGATTTTTCCTGGTCGATTGGTGAGTTCTTGTGCGACTTGTAAATTGACAAAAATTTGATTGTCTTCGTATCCTTCTGTTTCAATGATTCCGACAACAGTCAGATTGTGACTTGTTTCATTAACAGAATCTCCAGTATATTCATCGTAATGTATGGTATAGGAATCACCGATTTGAAGATGAAGTGTTTCAGCAACCTTTATTCCAATCATACTACTGATAGTGTCGTTTTGATCTGAGATCCATGCGCCCTCAACGGTCCACCAGGGGCTGATTTTTTGTATGCCTGTGATGAAGATTGGTTTATCGTTGGGCGAGTAGGGTTGGAGGATGACAACGTTTTTGTCAAAATAGGTTCCTGCGAGTACTACATTTTGCCGGTTCGTACCTTCTCCAACGCTGACGACTTGGTAGAGGAATGGTGCGAATCCTAAGACGTTATTTCTCCATGAGATGGTTTTTATTTTCCATAATTCGCTTTCATTTATGTATCGTTGCTCAGTGATAGAACCAAATTCGACGCCAGGAAATCCTACTTCAATGGTATCTGATTTAGGAACAACTAAAAGATTGGCGCCATATTTTCGAAATTCGATGCCTACTTTTTCGCTGACATCAAGTGAAACACTGAGTAATGCTGTAGCGATTGCAGAACCAATGATGACAGAGATTACTGCTATAGCAATACGTGATTTACGTTTTAATATTGATTTTCCCAATATGCGAAAAAACATTATTTTAGCCTCATAAACTTACCAATAGGTAAGTATATATACTCTCTATATATTTATAATTTATGGTGAAGATACTATGAAAGTGCCCTGTGAAATAATAGTATGGGAGATTTTACCTATTATTCGAAAGGAATTCGCAAAATCATTAATTAAAGATCATGGTTTAACCCAGAGAAAAGCTGCTGAAAAATTAGGATTAACAGAAGCTTCAGTATCAAGATATATTTCTGGTAAACGTGGAGAAATAAAAAAACTGAATAAAGAAATTATGCAAGAAATTCAAAAATCTACCACCAGAATTTGTAAGGGGGATTCTTTAATATTAGTTGAGGAAATTTGTAGGATATGTGATCTTTTTAAGTCTAATGGATTAATAGATAATATCAATAACACAGACAAATGATATTATTGATTTAATGATATATCAAAATTAAATCAGTGTAAACAATTGTTAAAGCAAAGATTTAACAAATGCTGTTTTTGAATTAGATTTTGAAAAAATCATTTAATTTGTTGATATCAGGATTTGTTACCCCGCAGCTTACTACTGAAAACATTTTTTCGATCAAATGTATATCTGATATATAATCTTCATACAGTTTGTTTAATTCTTCTACTAATCCTTTTGCTTCTTGAATACCAGTTGAATTGAAACATATTAGCCAGT
Source organism: Thermoplasmatota archaeon (assembly GCA_022866015.1). GTDB lineage: Archaea > Thermoplasmatota > E2 > DHVEG-1 > DHVEG-1 > PFL35. Next base: position 4,635 of record JALHTX010000228.1, on the reverse strand, counting down.
CATAAACTCCATGTGTGAAGATACTGTTTGTTATTTCTATCCCTATTTTTTTTCCTTTCTTTGATAAATCTCTATCTATTATTTTGTTAATTAGTTCTTGAGATAATGGTTTGTTTGTTCTTTTCACAAGTAATATGTAGCTTTTTTTGTCTAGTTTTTCTTCATCTACTACAGCTACATATCCCCAGATAGTATGATTTTTTTCCAGGTTATTTATTACTCTCCATACTTTTTGTCTTGAAAACCCACAGGATTTTGCTATATCATTTATGGTTTTGTTTGCATTTTTTCTTAGTTCTTCAAGTATCCTTTTTTCATCTTGCTCTATTTGTTTTATACTACTCTTTGCCATATTCTAACAAAATCGTATTTAAATATATAAAACTATCCAAAATATAAAACAAATGTTATAAATATCAATAGAAAACTATTTGTTTTTTAAAATGAATACGTTTTTTGAGGCAGGTAAAATATACAAAAAGATGAGCTTATTCAATTTCACATGTTTTTATTGCAATTAAAAAACCATCTGGAGGAGATGGTTGATAATTATGATAGGTTGGAATTTCAGTCTTATGAAAAATTAAATGTTACACCCTATCAGATCTATAAATCTAAGAGAGAACATAAACTTGCTGTATTTATACTAAGTAGGGGGATTGCAAGCTTTTTATCTAATAATAATTTTCCAGGTTTAGAAAAGGTTTCTAACAAACTTGGTCAAATATCAGAACGTTTTATGACTGAAAAAGAAAAAAGATTTATGCTTTTGTTGAAATGAAATCAGTTTAACAAATTAGTACAGGGAGAAGGGATTTGAACATCAATTTATTGGGAGAATCATCTAAATAAAGAATATAAAAAAAAGAAATAGAGACCTTATAAGTGATGTCGGGGATTGGTTTCTAGATTGTGTCAAACACCCAAACCGATCATATCTCAAGTATTACAGTCTCACCATCGATGGTGACCTTGTAGCTCCTCAGGTCCGAAGCCTTGGCGAACGGGATTCGTGGCTTCTTGAGGTTCTTACCGGTAGTAACATCGTATTCGGAACCATGTTTAGGGCAGGTTACCACTTTTCCAACCAGATGACCGTTGCTCAGGATGCCTCCAGCATGTGCACACCTGCCATCAATGGTGAATAACAAACCGTCGATATTAGAGATAGCATAAGGCTTTCCCTGAATGCTAACTTCCTTTATCGACCCTTGTGGGAAGTCCCCTAATCTACCTATGATCGAGCCCATATTTTTTCACGATTTATGATGCACCTTCATTTATAAAAAGATAATGAGGCCTGTATCGGGATTCGGTCGTTGTTTGAGACCATTTTATACAAATTTTCTACTGTTTAGCACTTTTATCATATTATTCCATTTTTCTCCGATCAGCCATCACCATACCTGTTAAAAATAGTATAACCGTATACGCTGACATAACACTTATACCACTCCATAAATCTGGTTTAAAGACAGTCAAATTAAATCCCTGACCTGGACCAAAACCACCTCCATTTCCAGTTCCTATAACATTAGTAATTAGATCTGCATTATGAGTTACAATAAACCAGGGATCTACTTCGGCAAGTGTAAAAACAGCAGTTATAATTGGTAATATCATCATCAAAAGAAAGAAACCAATAAGTGTGGATGTTATTGTCTTTTTCATAATACTGCTAAATAGAAAAACAATACTCACCACACTAGTGGAATAGAGTAATGCAAGTAAAAATGATTGAGCTATTTCTACAGAAATGCCCGATGCTCCATATATAGAAGCCATCTCCATAATTGTAATTAGGTAATATAATGAAACAATCAGCCATGTTGCAATTAAAGACGCAATGTATTTACCTGTGAAGATGCTCGATTTTCGTTGGGGTGTCGAGAATAAGAGCAAACCGGTTTTATTCTCAAATTCCCCCGAAATAGAATCCCCTGTAAATATTGCGCCAGAAAGTATTATTAAAAGATTAACAAACCCTAGATTACTAGCTGCAAAACCATTCGCAGTATCAGCATAGCCCTGACCAAGAAGTGGAGGAACTATAAAAAAAATCAGAGGTATCAGAATTGCAAGAATCAATGTTAGCAGAATTCTTTTTCTTTTAATATGTTTTAACATCTCAAATTTTATTGTAAGATACATATTTTTAAAATCATCTACACCTGGAATATAACGGTCGGCATCCATTTTATATTACCCCTTTTTCATCATTCATGATTGACACATAAAAAGATTCTAAATCAGCTTTCTTAGTAGAAAATGAAACCACTTTTAACCCCTGCTCAGTCAATTTTGTAAGTATCGTATTGCTAGTTTCTGGTTTACCATCAAATTTTATTTTAAAAAAACCATTTTCTTTTTCAAAACTATTAATCTCCGGTATATTTTCTATTTTTTTAATATCAACTTCAGTTAACTGATTTAAAAATTCAACCTCAATTGTATCAATTTTTATTCTATTCAGTATCTCCTTAATAGTTCCCTGTGTAACAACTTTACCAGCATCTAAAAAAATAATCCTGTCACATGTTTCTCTTACCTCATTTAGCAGATGTGAACTTAAAAAAATAGTTACTCCTTTATTTTTAAACTGTTTTAACATATCTCTAACGTCTTTTATCCCCCTGGGGTCAAGACCAATAACAGGTTCATCAAGAATCAATATATCAGGACTATGTAATATCGCTTTGGCTATTGCTAATCTTCTCTGCATTCCAGTGCTAAATGAACCTATCTTTTTATGTTCCCACTCTGATAATTTAACTATTTTCAAAACTTCTTTAATTTTTTGATTTATTTCATTTTTATTCAGCCTATGGATTTTCCCAAAATATGTTAACATCTCATGAGGAGTAAGATAATCATAGATCCCCGGAACCTCTATTAATGATCCAACTGATAAAAGCGCTTTTGTAGGATTTTTATTAACATCGATATTATTGATATATGCGTGTCCTGATGTAGGGGTGAGTAAATTTGTCAGTAACTTTATTGTAGTTGTTTTTCCAGCACCATTCGGGCCAACAAAACCTAATATTTCTCCCTTTTTTACATTAAATGAAACATTATCGAGAGCCTTAAAACCATTAAACATTTTTGTAAGGTTTTTAACTTCAATTATGTTATGATTGCTAATTGTTTCTATTTCAGCTTTTTCTTTTTGAAAGGTAAAGTTCCCTTTTATATTACAATTAGGACATAATACAATGGTGGTTTCTCCTGGATTTCCTTGAACGGTTATATGAGTTTTACATTTGGGACATTCAGCAGTTTTTGATATCATATATAGCTTCCACCTTTTTTTAGATCATTCTTCCTGGGTTTCAATATTCATATTTCTTATAAATTTGAACGGCATCTCTGTAGTACTTTAATAGTTTACTATCTCTTATATGATAATTCATAGATCCTGGAAGAAACACTTTTTTTCTTTTTATCATAGTTTGAGTAGTTGCTATAAAATTGAAATTAGTCTGATTTTTATTCATCGTATATTTATTAATAAACATCGGTTCAATGTTCGGTTATAAAAATTGTGATTTTCTCCTGTTGAATATTTAAATAGGTGTCGGGGGCGGGAATGAGTACTAGGGGTTCAAGTTCTCATCTTATAAAATACATAAAATCGTGCTTTAGCGTATCTCAATCTTCGTTCTGTAAATAAAAGTTTTGATGATATTATATAGGGCGGGAGATTTGATCTCGTATTTGTTAAAACATTAAAAGTGCAGGGGAAGGGATTTTGAATCCAAGTTCAAATCACTTATTTATATGCTCCTATCGGGATACTAGCACCTAAATGACGTCATTTTTATGTGTTTTATATCTGTTGCGTACTTAAATGTATTGTGAATCTTCGAATCGTCTTATTCTTTAATTATTTATTAATTAAATGGGGGAAATTATTAGCTCGTACCTACCAGTAAAAATGCTTGTCATTCTAAAAAATATTTAAGATAACAATATTAAATGAATATTTTATTCGCTTACAAGAAGATTGAGTGGAAAAACAATCTACAAGGAGAAGATTTGAATGAACAAAATTAAGATCACGGTATTAAAAACCATTGTTCAAAAAGACTTTCAATCATACTGTGGTGTTCCCATTGAGAAATGTCCGTGTTTTTCTGAAGGTCAGGTTTTTTATACTACCTATGAAAAACCAGACGGATTTTGCGATTGGGCTTGGAAAGATATTCATCCGTACATCGTATCGTTTTTAACTGGAGGGGATTTCACCAGAGGTATCTTTGAAGGGTGGATGAAAGATAAGAATACAATGATTGCGTGTTGTACTGATGGGATACGACCCGTAATCTTTGAATTAAAAGTTACTCAGGGCGAATCAAAGAAATAAGATACAGATTTTTTTGGAATAAGACTCTCTTTTCTTATGTAAAAAGATTACAGTGCAGAGGAAGAGATTTCGACTTCAAGTTCAAATCACTCATTTGTTTGCTCCTATCGGGATTTGAGCACCAATTTACCGCCATAAAAATATGATTTATTATAACTGCGACTGGGAATACTGCGTGGTCTGAAGCATCAGCGTAAGACCCGCAGATGAAAAGCCGCATCTCTATTTTTCTCCAGATAAACCATATCCCTTTTTTGTCGCACGCGGCA
>JALHTX010000227.1 GCA_022866015.1 Thermoplasmatota archaeon | reverse complement strand
GTTTGCTTTGAAAATTCTACATCTGCAGCGAACATCTGTGGGAGCATTACAATCAACGAAAATAGTAATGCAAAAACTACTCCCATAGATACTAACTTGCTTCTTCCTATTTTTTTCGTCATTTCTTTTTCCTCCTAATCTAATATATATAGTATTATTTTTATTAGGTATCTAGTTAAAGACACACCAATTCACACCGTGAAATGATGGCGAAAATTCATAATCATCTCTCCAACAAATGATCGAACTTTTCACATTTGTGTCCTCACCGGACCCTCATTCCACCCTAAATAACTACCTTATTTATAAAAGTTGCGTTTTTGCTTATCTTATACACAGATTTAACTGTAGAAATACCTGAATAATTACCTGCATAAAAAACACAAAAAATTGTTTTTTATAAAGCATTGTAAATAAATTATATTTTATCGATTTATCTATCTTGCGGAGTATTTACTTCATCAACTAGCTTCATACCTGCAGATACACCATCAATTGAATGAATAACTGCACCACATTCAGAAATTTCTTTTTTAACAGATCCATATGAAATATCAGTACCCTCAATTGTAATCTTAACACTATCTGTCTCTGCATCAACCTCTTCAAGAGATATATTAACACCAGAAATACCAGGAAGATCCCCTAACCTCTCTGCCAATTCAATAATAGATGGAGCATGCGGTTTTAAAACATCTAATATAAGTCTTTTAATACTAGTCAACTATAATACACCAAACGACCAACACAAAACAACATTATTAAAATTTTTGTTCACTCATCATTTTTTTAAAATCATCATAATTTCCATCATTATCTGCATTAATAAGACCAATAACATTTCTAACCTCAGATTCAGAATCAGTTTTATAAATAATTTTAAGTTTTTCAATATCTAAAATCTTATTACATCTTGCACACTTACTAGTTTTAAAAGAAAGTAGAACAACTTTAGGATTTCTACATTTAGGACAAACAACTACTCCATATCTCATTTAAACACTTAAAAGATAAATAACCTTAACAAATAAATATACCTATCGTTATTGCCCTTTTGAATTTTTAACCCGCCTTAGCTCAGTCTGGCTGGAGCGGCCGGCTGTAGACCCTATGGCCGTTACCGGCAGGTCCCCGGTTCAAATCCGGGAGGCGGGACTATCTTATTTTTTATGCCATAAATTCATACCTACTAAAAGATATACCAAAAAAAACTTAGGCGTTAATATGAAAAAATCGTACGCAATAAAAGTACCTATAAAATATGCCAAAAAAACTAAAGTAATAATTAAATTAAACAATATACAAAATAAAAATCTTAAATTAAGGAAAGATAAAAAGTTTATATATTATCCTATTAAAGAGTTAGATAACAATAAATTGATCAAATTTAAAAAAGTAAAATATATTGAAATAATGCTAACTAGTTTTGAAGAACAAGAAAAAAAAATACAATCTTACAAAGAAAATTTAAAGTTACCCGACAATCTAAAAAAACATTTACCAACATCATATGATATTATAGGCAAAATAGCACTTATCAAACTACCAACTCAACTTTTAAAATATAAAAAAAACATAGGCATATCAATTTTAAAATCAAAAAAAAATATTGAAACAGTATGCCTAGTAAAACCAGTAGAAGGTGAACTACGAACAAGAGACATACAAATAATCGCAGGTAAAAAACAAACAAAAACAATTCATAAAGAATTTGGACTAACTTTTTTTGTAGACGTAAAAAATACATATTTTTCACCAAGGCTCGCAAATGAACGAAAAAGAGTTGCCAGTCTTGTCAAACCAGGTGAAATTGTTGTAGATATGTTTACAGGTATCGCACCGTTTGCAGTTATGATTGCTAAATACTCAAAAGCAAAAATAATTTATGCTGTTGATAAAAATAAAAAAGCAATATCATTAGCAGAACAAAATGTTAAAATAAATAAAGTTATTGATAAAATTACTCTTTTTAATGATGATTCTAAAAATATAAAAAAAATTCTTGAAAAAGAACAAGTTTTTGCAGATAGAATAATTATGAATCTACCTTTTTCAGCACATGATTTTTTCATATATGCACTTGATATAATTTCAGAAAATTGTATTATACACTATTATACAATAATAAAAGAGGATGAAATTGAGGATAAAATAAAAGACCTTAAAAAAATAGCAAAAGTAAAAAACGTATTTATAACTAGATATAATACCAATAAAATTAAATCTTACTCACCACGAGAGTTTTATATGGGAATTGATATTACGGTCAAAAAATAAGTAAATTTGCCGATGTAGCTTAGCCCGGTTGAGCGGCTGATTTGTAATCAGCAGGTCGAGGGTTCAACTCCCTCCATCGGCTTAATCTTTTTTTATGCGTTTTTTATTAACTAATAGTATTGCTAACAATGCTATTACTAGTGATATTAACTCAAAACCTGGTGTTTGCTCAGCTTTTTTAATTGTAATAGTATTACTTACTGTATCAGAATACTGCTTATCTGATACTTTCAAAGTAGTAAAATATGTACCTGGTGATTGATAGATATGAAGTGGATTTTTTTCTGTTGAATTTGTCCCATCTCCAAAATCCCAGAAATAGGATAATGTATCTCCATCAGGATCTATTGTACCATCGCTATTAAAAGCAATACTTTCAGTAGTATAACCATTTGAAGGAATTATAGCATTTGCAACTGGAGGATCATTTTCTCCAAATGATATCATAACTGTTGCATTATCAGAGTCAATAGAACCATTATCATCTATAACTGTTAAAGTAACAATATAAGCTCCCTCTTTTGAATAAACATGAGTTGGATTTTGTTTTATAATTTCACTTGTCCCATCTCCAAAGTTCCATCTGTAAAAATCTATTTGCCCGTCTGGATCTGTACTACCAGAGGAATTAAACTGTATTATTTGATTTGTTTCAGCAGAATAAAAGCCTCCCGCCTCCGCAATAGGGGGAATGTTATTTGGAGGAGTTACTCTTGTATAAAAAATAAAAGGATCAGATTGATTCTCAAGTATACTATCATTTACAACAACGTACCATGCATAAGTAGTGTTAAATCCCAATGTAAATCTACATTTTACATCACTATCATTACTTACGAATCTAACAGGATTCTGAGTTTCACCATCTATAAGTGTACCATCTTATTTGTAAAAATATACTGTTAGTTCATCACTATCAGGATCTTCAACATGAACCTGCAATGTAATTCTCAATCCAACACCTGTAACATAGTCCTTAGGGCTAGGTTTAGATGGTTTTTTAGGTGGTTTTAAAAAATAACCCAAAGGGTAATTATCAGAAAGACCATTTTTAGAGTAACTTCTATCACCTATTCCATCAAAATTTTTATCAACAAAACCATAATCATCCCAGTAATTACCCTGATTTTCATAATACCATACATTTGAACCAAATTCATTTGCAGAAATTTTATTTCCTCTAAAATCGTTTAAATATATTATGTTATTATTACTACTAAATTGAGCATATATACCTGACGCAGATGAATTATAAATCGTATTGTTTTTTATTAAACTATTTGAAGAAGCAAGTATCATTCCTCTTCTATTAAATTTGAATGTATTATTTAAAATTCTACACGGGGGTGATAGAAGATAAACACCATCACCAGTATTATTGTAAAAATAATTATTTTCTATCAAACTTTTGTCACTATTATATAGATGTATAGCATAGTCAGTATTGTTAGATAAAGTATTATTTGTAATATTTACATTACCACAATTTTGAATATAAATCCCTATCTTACAAATATTAATATAATTACCATATAATCTAGTATTTTCCGAAACCGATTCAACATGTATTCCATACTCTGAACAATTAGAAATTTCATTATTTGCAATATCGTTTGTAGAAGAAGAATAACTATAGATACCTACTTTTGTTTTATTTATAGTATTATTATAAATTAAATTTTCATTAGAAGTTAAATCTAAATATATGCCATAACTATCTGTATTCTTTACAAAATTATTTATAATTTTATTGTTATCAGATTTTAAACAAATAAGAGCACCAATAGGTGATGTTGTTTTACCATCTGCATCACTTACAGTAAGACCCTTAAGTTCTACTTCATCTGCCGTAATTTCAATAATATATCGCCGATCAAATCTTGAATCAACAATAGTTTCTACTTCATCTATTCCCCCAGTAATTTTTAATTTTTTATCAACGATAATATTTTCCTGATAAAAACCTCCAAAAATATAAATTGTATCTCCTTCACTGGCTGAGTCTATTGCCTCTTGAATTGTTTTATAAGGTTTGTCAGCAGAACCATCACTAGAACCAAAATAATCTGAATTTACATAAATCTCTTTAGAATCTGCTTTTGCATAAAAATTAAAATTTACAAAAAACAAGGTTATAACTAACATAAAAACTAGAATATCAAATAATATTTTTGGTTTCATATTCCCATCCTCTTAATCAAATGCCAAATATTATAATTGAATTTATAGTTTTCTCATAAAAAAAAGATCATAGTATTTTAAAAGCTTATTATCGATTATATTAATATGAAAATTTGTATAGGTGGCACATTTGATAAACTGCATAAAGGACATAAAACCCTTATAAAAAAAGCTTTTACGAGAGCAGGGGACAAAGGAAGTGTTTTTATAGGTATTACAACAGATGATTTTGCCAAAGATAAAAAAAATGTTAAACCATTAACCGAAAGAATAAAAAACATTGAAAAATATTTAAAAAAAGAAGGATACAAAAATAAATACACTATACAGCCTATATCTGACAAATTTGGTCCATCTATACATGGTGATTTTGCTGCAATTGTTGTATCATCTGAAACAATTAAAACTGCAAAAGAAATAAATAAAAAACGAGAAAAAATAGGTAAAAAACCATTAGAGATCGTTGAAATAAAACCTATCCTGGCAGAAGATGGTCTTCGTATTAGCTCTACACGTATTAGAAATAATATAATTAACGAAAATGGTAAAATAATTAGATAATTGTTATGTAATTAGTTTTATATAGTTTATTTTGTTTTCCTCGAAAAGATTTAAGGATGAATTATTATGGTATATGCAATCTTTGAAATAAAAACAGATGATGCTGGAAAAATAAACAAAGTAATAACTGAAGATATTGTCAGTCGCCAAAGTATTCTCACTCGTGATTCTAGTTCCCTTGGATTAAAAGGAAATTTTCTTTATCTAAAAATCGAAGGTAGCGAACAAGGAATTAAAAAAGCAAAAGAACTTGCAAAAGAACAAGGATTCAAAAAACTTGATGCAAAAAAAGCAAAAAAAATAAATGATAAAATTGCAGAACAAGAAGACTCTGCAGCATCAGGTATGGGAATGATCTTTGACTAAATCTTCCAATATTTACCTATTTCATCTTTTATTTTTACAAGTGTTTGTCTAATATTTTCATCTTCTTTTACTGTATCTTTGATTTTTATTGAATTACCAGACAATTGCGCTATCTGGGATACTAGACATTTTCCAATCCACTTCAAATTATAGCCACCTTCTAGTGTACATACTATTTTTGGTTGTACCTCCTGATATTTTTTTATTATATTCCCATAAAAATTTGTTGTGAGCCTAAGGCCACCAAGTGGATCTTGGTGATGCGAATCATAACCTGCTGAAAATATTATTAGATCTGGTTTGAATTGTTTTGCAACCGGTAAAAAAATCTCATCTAAGATTTTTGTTGTTGATTTTACACCATTACCATATGAAAGTGGTGCATTTATTGTATAACCCTCACCAATACCCTCTCCCACCTCTAGTATATCTCCTGTACCAGGGTAATGTGGTGAAAGATGAAAAGACTGATACATTATATCTTTTCTATCATAAAATACATCTTGTGTTCCATTACCATGATGAACATCAAAATCCATAATTAATATTTTTTTTCCTTGTTTTGCAATTTCATATGCTGCGATAGCAGTATTGTTAAACAAACAAAAACCCATTGATCTTTCACGTGTTGCATGATGACCTGGTGGTCTTACAAGTGCATAAGCGTTTTCTGCTTCTCCTAAAAGAACTTGTTTACATACTTGAAGTACAGCACCTGCTGCAAGTCTAGCGGTTTCATAATCTTTTGGACAAACATATGTATCCAAATCTATCCAAGATGATTCATCAGTGCTACTAATATCTTTTATCTGATTTATCATTCTTTGACTATGCACTTCAGATAATATTTTCTCAGAGAGTATCTCTGGTTTAATTATTTTTAATTCATTATAAAAAGGTGCTTCTTTAAGATCATGCATCATCGTATTTAACCGTGCTGCATTTTCCGGATGACCTGGATTGTTATGGTTATTAAACTCTTCTGTAAAAATTATACTTGTTGTCATAATATTCCCATAAAGATATAACGTTTTTCTCTAATATAAGGATTTTTTACCAGGTTTTAAAAAAGGTTAATGTATTTAGGACTATTGAAAAATTTAGGGGAGTAGAAAATATCAATGAGTGATATGTTACTTGGTATTTCATCAGAATATCTATATGTTCATAACAAACAACCTAGACTTGTTTCTGATTTACATAAACCTTATTTTTTAGTTTTTAATCATCTAGATAAAGATATAGACTCTGCTAGAAAAAATCTTATAAATAAAGTTAAGGAAAACTCATCTGAAAACAATCCCTTTTCAAAAATTGATGAAATAGGACCTATTGAAAACTATCGTAGTTTTTCTGATTTTGACAAAGAAAGGAAAGTGTTTAAAGTTTTTACAAAAAAATCATATTTTGTACCAGAGGTAAGTGATTATCTTTTTTTTAACAATGGTCTTTACACTGCAGAGCACGATATACCATATCATCAACGTGCTCTTGTAGATCTTGCTGCAGAAGGAAAAACATGGTTGTACGATACTAGTGGTGAAAAAAAGAAGGTTAAGGTTTTAGTATATGATATTGAGACCTCTGAATATGTGAGTGGTAAAGAGGAAGTGCCTATTGATATCATAGGTTATACTACTTTTGATATAGGTTTTAAATCTAGTAAAAATCTTCAAACCGAGGATTTTAGTTTTGATATACTTGATTGCCCTAATACCTGGGAAGATTTTGAAATTTCACAGATGATTTCTCACAATATTGATGAAGAAATTGATAATCTATACAATTTTTGTAAAATTGTTATGAGTAATGATATAATTTCAGGTCATAACATAATTGGTTTTGATAATTTTCAGATTTATAATCGTATAACCGGGATTTTGAAAAATAGTAACAACAGTATTTCTCCTGAGAAAAAAAAGGTTTTACAGTTGTTTGTAAGCAAATATAGCACCCCTGATAAATCTTTTCATTTTGGTATCAGTTCTGATGCAGTTCAGTTTTATCCATCTTGTTTAGATACATATCTTGGTGTCCGTAAGTTTTATTCTTTTTTAAATGATTTTAGTCTTAAGTCTGTTGCTCCATTTTTAGGTGTTAAAATAAAAGATCGTATTATTCTTACCCCGGGTCAAATAAAAATCGATGATAGAACTCTTAAATATAATAAGCAGGATGTTCAGGAGCAACTTGGTGTAACATTAAATCTTATTCAGCAGTCTTTACCACTTGCTTTTACTACATGTATGCCTTTTGATATGCTTCTTTCATCTGGCGCGGTCAGTATGTGGGATCATATGTCTATGATTCGTAGTAATATACAGAAAAAGATTATGCCACCTATCTGCCGTGTTTTATCTATTGCAGAGTTTTTAACAATAGATTTTAAGGATTGTAAGACACGTGAAGAAATAGTTAAAAAAGCAAAAAATAAAAAAGAACAACTTTCAAAAGATTTTGTTCGTGTAATTAAATATGGAGATGAAATGCCTTCGTGGGTTGAAGACCCATATATTGTATTTAATGAAAATTCAAAGGATCCTGAGGATATTCTCAACTACCATATGCCTGGTGGTATGACAATTAAACCTGATAAAGAAGCAAATTCTCATTTTATACCATGGTGGTATGTAGTAGTTGCTGATGTTGGTGCAATGTATCCAACAATTCTAAAGGCTATGAATGTAGGTGCAGATACGGTTAGACTTGCAAAAAAAGACGAAACGCCTGATGATTATATCTGGCTTAAAAAAATTCCTAAAAACTTCCTTGATGAAAGAAATATTGTTTATAGAGAAGTAAATAAAAATGATTCTTTTGCAGATAAAGGGTTTATAATTGGAATTAAAATCGCTGATAAACCAGGTGTTGTAAATTGTGCAATGACAGGCATTATGAGTATGATTGCAAAAACTAAAAAAGAACTTAAGGATGCAGGTAAAAAAAATGATAAATCAGAGCTTCAAAGATTAAAAATGATGTATCAAAGTGTTAAAGGTGCCCGTAATGCAGGTACTCATGGGATTTTATCAGCACCTGGTGTTTCAGGTAGACAATTTAATTTATGGGGTGCTGCAGCAATTACTACTAAAGGACAAGCAATTTTAGATGATACTCTTCAACATTTAAAAAATAAAGGTATAAGAGTGGTTTATGGTGATACAGATGGGATTTATATTGGGTGTTCTCGCTCAGTTGGAAATATTCCTAGTTTATCTAAAGCTTTAGAGTTAAAAGTTTCTGAAGAAAAGAAAAACTGGATTACAGAACCTGATGATGCAATAAAAGCAATAGAAGAATGCAACAATAAATGGCAGAAAAAATTAAATTATCCTGATTTTGAGCTTGAACCTGAAACTCATGATGCCATGATTTTTGTCAAACATAAAAATTATCTGATATTTGATGAAAAAAACGGTAAAATTGAGCTTATCACAAAAGGTAATAATTTTAAGGGTTCTGATAAAGCAGATATCGCTCGTAAAATCTTAAATCAGATTATGATAGAAGTTTTACATGATAATCCTTCTTGGGATGATGAAGAGGTGGCAAGGCAGAAGGTAAAAGAAAGTATCATCGAAAAAACTAGTGAAATTGTTTCAAAATTAGATCTAAAAAAGGTTGATATTGATGACCTTACTCTTGTTCAATCAGTTCAACCTGCTAAGCGTTATAAGAATAACCAGGATGGCTCAATGTCTACTTTTGGTAAACGTTCATCAGCTCTTGAAAAACTTATTGGTGAACGTATTAATAGTCGTATTAAACTAAAGTTTGTTGTTACTAAAAAACCACTTCCAGGTATTACTAATCCAACCAAGAGTGGTGTTAAACCTATAGATTATATGTATCCTGTAGCACTTTTGAAAAATACTGATGATATTGATCTTGATTGGTATAAAAAAATGATTGAAAATTATATTCAGGGTGCTTTTGGTATTTCTGGTGTCACTGCTACTAAACAGACAGGTCTTGATTCTTGGATGTAAAAAAAAATTGTTTTTAATTTATAGAAATATTTAAACGAAAATATTATAAAGCGTTATGAATTATGTAATGTTAACAGCTGTTAATATAATGTGTTTTAAGGGGAAAAAAGATGAAAGAAATATTAAAGAAAAATAAAAAAAGTCTAAGTTTTATAGTGATATTGTTCTTGATAGGAGTTGTATTTACTTCAGTAAAAGCAGTTAACAATAATAACTTTAATATTGAAAAAACAACTAATTTGATATTTTTTGAACAGAATTTCTCAGAACCTGTATTTGAAACAATAGGTAAAAACCTAATAAGTGTATCTGTAAAAGAAGCAGAATATAATTCTGCTATTCAAGGTCGACCGATGTTACCTGCTTTTGTTAAAACTTTTGAACTACCCTGGGGCTCCCATATTATAAACATAATTTTTGATTATTCAGAACCACAAGAAATAGAAGTTAGCAAACAACTTCAGAGAGCACCTGTTTTTAATACGGTCTCAAATGGACAGATAGTGATGGATAATAATATTGATTTTATAACAAGTGATGACCTAGTTTATTATCCAAAAGAATGGTATAACATTCAAAAAGGAGTAGGTTTAAATAAAAGCGGCGAACATGTATTATTTTTAACTTTTACAATTTACCCTGTTAGATACAACAATTCTGAAAACAAAATATTTTATATTGACTATGTTAATTTTTCAATTGAATATGAAATAACTATAGAATCACCATTTCCAATTAATAGTGTTTATGATCTTGTAATAATTACTCCTTTAATATATGAAAAAAACTTAACAAAACTTGTAGAACATAAAAATAATTATGGAGTTAAAACAAATCTAACAGTTTTAGAAGATATATATAAGAGTTATAATGGAGCAGATCATGCTGAACAAATTAAATATTTTATAAAAAATGCAGTTGAGGAATGGGGTATAAAATATGTATTACTCGTAGGAGACATAAGAAAACTTCCTATCAGACAAACAGATGCTTATCCTTGGGGAGGAAACCATGGGTATGGGATACTTACTGATCTTTATTATTCTGATATTTATGATGAAAACTATAGTTTTGCAGGCTGGGATACCAATAACAATGGCACATATGGAGAATTAGATTTCAAAGGCAGATCTATGAGTTTTGATAGTGCTATAGTAGTTGATGAGACTGATCTTTATGCTGATGTACATATTGGTCGATTAGCCTGTAGAAATATTGATGAAGTTGATATACTTGTTAAAAAAATAATAAACTATGAAACTAAAACGTATGGAAAAGAATGGTTTAAAAAAATAGTTCTTGTAGGTGGGGATACTTTTCCACCTCTTAAAGGATCTCTTCCTTTTGTTTATGAAGGAGAAATAACAAATCAAATTATTGCAGATGAAATGCCTGATTTTAAACATATTACAATCTGGAGTTCAAAAAGAAACTTAAGACATATAACATTTAACTGGGCTATTAACAAAGGGGCTGGTTTTGTAGAATACGCAGGTCACGGCTTTGAGCATGGCTGGGGTACTTTTAAAACAAATGCACTCAGACAAAAAGTAATACTACCTTTTGATCCCATTTATTATACACCTTATTTACAATTTTTGAGAAATAAGGATAAACTACCAATAATGTTTTTTGATGCTTGTCTTACAGCAAAACTTGATTTTAACCTCAGTGATCTAGCAAGTTATTATAATTCAGTAAATTTTGCTTTAAAATTAATGGGAGTAGAATATGATATTTCTAACTATATGCCATGTTTTGCATGGTGTTGTTTAATAGAAGAAAATGGTGGTGGAATAGGTACAGTTGGTGCTACACGCCCTGCTTATTCTTTTGTTAACCAAAGAGGAGTTTATGCTGGAGCAGGATACCTTGATTGGATGTTTTTCAAATCCTATTCAGAAGGAGTACATTTAGGTGAAATGCTTACACAGGCTCAAATTTTATATATGTCAACAAACTTCAAAGATTACTTCACTATAGAGGAATATATGCTTCTTGGTGATC
>JALHTX010000226.1 GCA_022866015.1 Thermoplasmatota archaeon | reverse complement strand
TTATCAAAAACGTTACTATTTATTATAAGAGTATCTAATAACATTTCATTCCACATATTTGTCATATATTTTTGCACTTCAAAAAACCTCATGCTATACATACAATACATCGGTTGAATTTGTGAGTCTATTAAATTCGTTTGCAATCCACCATAAATCTCACCATAATCTAAAGTTACTGTATTAAATCCATAATTATTATAAGCTTCAATCAACAATGGATTACCCATTACTCTATGTTTAATTCCTTTACAATCATCTGGAGAATTAATCGGTATATTTGAAGAGATCTCCATCCAACCAGTGCTATGCAAAGATAATAAATTTAAGCCTTTTTTTCTACAACTAGCTTCCAGTAATTTAATAGATTCCCCATTTTTAGTAACATCATATAGTATCTCTGCTACATTTTCCTTAGGCCATAAATATTGCAAACTAAAGACTTGTAATTGAGGTACATATCCCGCTACCCACGCACTCGATACTGAACAAAGTTGGACATCTCCCATCTGAGTAAGTTCTACAATATCTTTTTCTCCTCCAAGAGAACCATAAGGTAAGACTTCAATTTTTATTTTTCCATTAGACTTTTCTTCTACCAATTTAGCATATTCCTCACCAAAAATCGATGAAGGATCTCCCATTACTTCTGCCGAAGCCATTTTCCATTGATAAACTTCATTTTGTGCTCCACTAGTTAATACAAACATCATTAAAATTGTCATTATTAAAATAATTAATATCAATCTATTTTTATTCATTTAATATCCTCCTTACAAAAATATTTTAATACATTTAATTCATTAACAAAAATTACTAATTACTAAAAAATCATCTCCTTTCTTCTATTTAATTTCTTAGTGAATAATTTATTTTTTATTATATTATAACAATATTTACAAAAATGTTTCTAGAAATAATTAATTTCTTTATATTTTATTTCCCAAAAGCCATGTTTGGTATAAATAGAGCTAATTGAGGAAAATTATAAATTATAATTAATGCAATCTCTAAAATAACTACAAATACCCATGTCATGCGTATTGTTTCAAAATATGGTCTTCTAAAAATTACCATCGCTGTAAAGATATCACCTCCAAAAGGTGGAGTAGCCGTACCTATGGCAACTTGTGTCACTACTAGAACACCCATTAAAATAGGATCAATATTTGATTGAATAAGATAAGGTACAAATAATGGGGTCAAAACATAAATAGCTATAATCCCGTCAACAAACATACATGCAATAAAATATGCCACTTGTATTATTAAAACGACTCTTAAAGTTGAGGGATTATCTCCAAAGAGTGGTGGAAGTATTTGCTTACTTATCCCACTATAACTGACTAACCAAGTGGCAGCAGTAGTAGTACCGATCAATATATAGACCACTGCAGTGATTACACCCGTAGAAATAGTGGCATCTATAAATTTTTTTAAGGTAAGTGATCTATAAATTACTCCCTCTAAAAGTAATGCATACAAAACAGAAATAGCCGCAGCTTCAGTTGGACTAAAAATACCACTATAAATTCCTCCAAGAATTAATATAGGAAATCCTATTATTGGGTAACCTTCCTTAACAGCTTGGATTCTATCTTTTAATGTACTTTTGGGATAGGTAGGAATATTCTTATATTTTGAATATATATAAGAAAATATTGAAAATAGCACACAAACTAAAATTCCAGGTAAAATACCTGAAAGAAATAACTTACCAATAGATGTCTTTGTTGCTACTCCGTATACAATAAAACCTATGCTTGGAGGTATCAACCAAGCAATATCACTAGCATTAATTATTAAACCTAGAGTAAAAGAACTTGGATAACCTGCTTCAAGCATCATAGGTCGCATTGTACCTCCTATTGCCGCTACAGTAGATTGTGTTGATCCGGATACAGATCCAAATATAGTACAACCAATACTAGTTATAATAGGTAAGGCTCCATGAATATGTCCAAGAAAAACTTTTACCATATTAAGCATTTTTTTTGCTACATCACCAGAAGTAATTATACTAGCTGTCAAAATAAACATAGGAATACAAACTAAAGCAGCTGGAGATATTCCACTTAATGTTTGTTGTATAAGTATATTTAGATGAAGGTCTGGAAAATAAAGATAGGCACCTAATAGAAATAATATAATACTGATAGTCATAAAAGGGAAACCGAGGAAAAGTAATAAAAATGCTACTAAAATAATTAACATTTCCAAATCACCTCATAAAATATTATTGTAAAAAAATAGATAAACATTTTTTATTCATACTCATCTGTTTGTTCAGGTGAAATCCATATATCTTTTGTTTGAATATTTTTTGTAACTGTTCTCAAATAGTGAAAACCTGCTAGTAAAAAACCAACTGGAACTATTAATAAAATAATCCAGTATGAATATCTCAATGTTGGAGTTAATTTTTGATAAAAATACACACTACTAATATAATTAAAAGATATATAAACAGAAAAAAACATTACAACCATATTTATTATAGAAACTATAAATATCAAGATTTTTTTTACTATTAATGGAGACATATCAAAAATTGCAGCCATACGAATATGTCTTCCCTTCCTAGTTGCAAAACTTAATCCAATGAAAGTAATCCAAATTATTAAAAAATTAGATAGTTCATCTGTGAAATGTATCGAATTCCCCAATGCCCTAGCTATTATATTAATTATTAAGATCATTGCAAGCAAACTGATCGCTAGAAATAAAATAAATTCTTCTATTTTTACTATTAAATTATTTATCTTATCAAAAATCTTAGAGAGTGATAACATTGATTTTACCTCACTAAACTATTTCATTTATTTTTATTTTATCTAAAATAATCTTCAATTTCATATTAATTATCGATAAATTTACTAAAAATCAACATTTATTTATAAATTGTAATCTAAATATACTCTTCTAATTTTTGTAATCAACAGAAAATTAACATAATATAAAATAGATCCTACCTCTACTCAGACATGTATTTTAAAAACTCAAGTTGTGTCTATTATTCTATATAAAATAAAGAACGATTGGAAGAAACAGTAAACATGATCTAATTTCCACTTTTATAAGTAGGGATGTTTTTGATAAAAAGATTACATAAAACCTTCGTATTTCTTCTTTACCACAGCTGAATAGACATAGTTTATCATAGAAATAAAATCAAAAACCGGAAGATTTACTGCATCTTGAACTGCCCTTCCATATGGGGCTAAACAGCTACAC
>JALHTX010000225.1 GCA_022866015.1 Thermoplasmatota archaeon | reverse complement strand
ATGAAGCACTTGCAGGCTATGCAACAAAAATAATTGTAGAACTCAATAAAGATGGCTCTGTTACAGTTGACGATGACGGCAGAGGAATACCTGTAAGAGAACACCCAAAATATAAAAAATCAGGTTTAGAACTAGTACTGACAACACTTCATTCAGGCGGAAAGTTTGATAACAAGGCTTATAAAGTATCTGGTGGACTGCATGGTGTAGGCGTATCTTGTGTAAACGGACTTTCAGAATGGCTTGAAGCACGGGTACGTCGTAACGGCAAAGAATATTTTCAAAAATATGATCATGGCAATCCTGTTTCACCTGTAAAAGAAGTTGGAGAATCATCAAAAAATGGTACAACAATTAAGTTTTTACCAGATCCCAAAATCTTTGAAACAACTGATATTAATTATGAAACAGTTGCAAATAGATTAAAAGAACTTGCTTTTTTAAACGCTGGCCTTGAGATAAAACTTTTTGATGAACGCACTGATAAAAATGAAACTTTTCGCTTTGATGGCGGGATTAGAGAGTTTGTTTTACATATTAATCGTAATAAAAACATGCTCCACCCAAATCCAATTTATCTTTATGCTGAAAAGGAAGATTTTGAAGTAGAAATAGGAATACAATACACGGATGGATATACTGAAAATATTTTCACTTTTGCCAACAATATTAATACACATGAAGGTGGAACACACCTGTCAGGTTTCAAAGCAGCACTAACCCGTGTTCTAAATGATTATGGTAAAAAGAACAAAATGTTTTCTAGTGAAGATTTTAGTCTAAGCGGTGAAGACTGCCGTGAGGGAATTACTACTATTATTTCCTGCAAAGTTCGCCATCCACAATTTGAAGGACAAACAAAAACAAAACTTGGTAACTCAGAAGTTAGAGGTGCAGTAGAAAGCCTTACAAATGAAAAACTCTCCGAGTTTTTTGAGGAAAACCCACTTGTTGCAAAAATCATTCTTGAAAAATCAGTTAACGCAAGTCGTGCCAGAGAAGCTGCAAGAAAAGCACGTGAGCTGACACGACGAAAAGGACTACTTGAATCCTCTGCGCTTCCTGGAAAACTTGCAGATTGCTCCTCAAGAGATCCTAGTAAAACAGAAATTTATATTGTTGAGGGAGACAGTGCCGGTGGTTGTTTTTCAGGAGATACAAAAATTGCTCTTGTTGATGGAAGAAATATAACATTTAAACAACTTGTTACTGAATATGAACAAGGAAAAAGAAATTTCTGTTATACGATAAAAAACGATGACAGAATTGGCGTAGAAGAAATAAAAAATCCAAGAATTACCAAAAGAAATGCAGATGTAATCAAAGTTGTTTTAGACAACAAAGAAGAAATTGTATGTACACCAGATCACCCTTTTATGATGCGAGATAATACATATAAAAAAGCGAAATATCTAACACGTAAAGATTCACTTATGCCTCTAAGAAAACAACTTTCAAGATTGGGCAAAAGAACTACTATTAATGATTATGAATTAGTATATGACAACAAAGAGCATAGGTGGATTTTTACACATATATTATCTGATAATTGGAATATTGAAAATAACATTTATTCTATTGAGGGTGGAGCTGATAGACACCATGTTGATTTTAATAAGTTAAATAATAATCCTACTAATCTAATAAGGATGGAAAAACAAAAACATATGAAGTTTCACGTAGACTTTGCACATAAGACGATCCATACTGAACAAGTCAAA
This sequence comes from Thermoplasmatota archaeon, assembly GCA_022866015.1. Classification (GTDB taxonomy): domain Archaea; phylum Thermoplasmatota; class E2; order DHVEG-1; family DHVEG-1; genus PFL35. Next base: position 4,337 of record JALHTX010000225.1, on the reverse strand, counting down.
GAGAAATGTAGAAGAATAAGACAGACAAAAGAATTCAGAGAAAAAATGAGTATAAGGATGAGATATCCAAAGACAAGAAAAATCCTTAGTGAACAAGCAAAAGCCCAATGGGAAAATCCAGAATATAAAGAGTATATGAAAAATAAGTTTTTGGAGTTTTATTATAGTAACAAAAAATATCAAAATGAAGTATTGAAACGTCTAAACGAGGAGCAAAAAAAATATTGGAATGGCAAAAGCAATATAGAACAACAATCAAAAAGAGTAAAAGAATTTTTTGAAAAACATCCTGAACAACGAACTCATCTATCAGAAATATCTAAAAAGCAATGGCAAAATCCAGAACTTCTTGACTGGCGAAGTCAAAAAACAAAAGAGCAATGGACTCCAACTTTTAGAGTAAAAAGAATGAAAACATATAACGAGACTTACTATAAAAAAACAATAAAAGCATTACATGGAATTTTTGAGAAAAACAGAGAAATAGATCTAGACGAATACAACAAACTAAGAAAAGAATCTAATGATAAAACATTGCTTAGATTTGACACGTTTATCAATAGATTCTTTGAAGGAAATGACAAATCAGCTAGAGTGGCAGTAGCTAATTATAATCACAAAATTATAGATATTATAAAAATTGATGAAAAAATAGATGTTTATGATATAGAAGTACCTAACACTCATAATTTTGCTTTAGCAAGCGGCGTTTTTGTGCATAACAGTGCAAAACAAGGTCGAAACCGAGAGTTTCAAGCAATACTGCCACTCCGTGGTAAAATCCTTAACGTTGAGAAAGCGCGCATGGATAAAATGTTGAAAAACAATGAGATTCTTGCGTTAATTACTGCGATAGGTACTGGTATTGGTGAAGAGTTTGATATCGAAAAAGCTCGTTATCATAAAATTATTATTATGACTGATGCAGATGTAGACGGTGAACACATCAGAACCCTGCTCCTAACATTTTTCTTTAGATATATGCGACTGCTTATTGAAAAAGGCTATTTGTATATTGCTCAACCGCCACTTTATAAAATTTCTAAAGGAAAACAAATAAACTACGCATATTCTGAACGGGAAAGAATAGAAAAAGTAAAAGAGATGGGTGACACGGGAATTGGTATACAACGCTACAAGGGTCTTGGAGAGATGAATCCAAGTCAGCTATGGGAAACCACCATGGATCCTGAAAATAGGATGACTCTTCAGGTAAGAGTTGATGATGCAGTAGAAGCAGATGAACTATTTACTATTCTTATGGGTGAAAAAGTAGAGCCACGTCGTGAGTTTATAGAAATTCATGCAAAAGAGGTAACTAATTTAGATATTTAGGGTGACATTTTATGACAGATAAAGAACAACCAAAAAAAGAATATATTCGACCAATAGAATCTGAAATGAAGCGAGCATTTATTGATTATTCGATGAGTGTGATTATGAGCCGGGCTCTTCCTGACATTCGGGATGGGTTAAAACCAGTACATCGGCGGATCTTGTACGCGATGAATGAGATGGGGATGGGGTATGAAAAATCGTATAAGAAATCTGCTCGAGTGGTCGGAGAAGTTTTGGGAAAATACCACCCTCATGGAGACCAAGCAGTGTACGATTCTTTGGTGAGAATGGCACAGGATTTCTCACTGCGATATCCCTTAATTGCAGGGCAAGGAAATTTTGGTTCAGTCGATGGGGATTCCGCTGCTGCGATGCGATATTGTGTCACAGGGGATACGATGGTGCTGACCGACCAGGGGATCATGGATATAAAAGATGTAGCTTGCGGTGAAGAGACCGATATTAATTTGCAGATTGTCAATTATCAGAATCAAAAAACTCATGCATCGAAATTTTTCAACTCTGGAAAACATCCTACAATATACCTGCGTACTCAACAAGGATATGAATTGGAAGGATCGTATAATCATCCGGTGATTACCTGGGTAAACGACCATGGTATCCCACACCTTAAATGGAAGATGCTTTCTGAGATTACGAAAAATGACTATGTCGTGTTAAGCAGATCATCTCAATGTTTCCCTAAGAAAAATATTTCATTAAGGCAATATCATCTTTTGGTCAGTAAAAGAACAAAGATCTTTCAATTACCAAAAACGATGAATAAGGAACTTGCGTTTCTCCTAGGCGCTCTGGTATCTGAAGGAAGTTTTCACCAGAAGCAAATACTGTTCAATAACCTCAGTACAGAGTATTACAAAAAAGTGAAAAAAGCAATTCTTCATCAGTTCCCTGGAATCAAATTATATGAACGTAAGTTACCGAAGTACCACTGCATTGAATTAAGTATTTATTATACGCATGTTGTCGAATTTTTGAAAAATATTGGACTAACACAAACAACATCTGAAAAAAAGGAAATACCATTCACTGTTCTGCAATCAACCCGTGGATGTATCGTTAGTTTCTTGAGGGGGTTATTTGAAGGTGACGGCTCAGTATCTTATAAAGTGGATAAACGACATGATGGAAAATCCATTGAATTAACCTATCTATCAAATAGTAAAAAACTCATCCATCAACTTAAGACGTTATTGCTTAATTTTGGGATAATAACAACTCTACCCTATAAAGATAAACGAAACCTATGCTACAAACTGATCATCTCCGATGTCAACAATATAAAAAAATTCCAGGAGAATATTGGTTTTTCCTGTTCAAAAAAACAAAAACGTTTAGCACGGATTCAAAGTTTGAATACTACACGCATGAGTAAAAACGATTTTATCCCTTTTCTCACAAATTATTTACGTACCAAATATAAAGATCCATTGTTCCATCGATATAATTATGATCGTTATAACAACCTGCGTAAAAACTACAGTCTTCTGATGAAAAAACTTGATGCAGTAGACAGAAAACTCATCGATGAAATTCTTCATTATGAATATTTCTTTAATCGAATATACGAAATTGCACCAACCTCTGAGGAAAAAACAGTGTATTCTCTTCGCGTTGACAGCCTGTGCCACTCGTATATTGCAAATGGTTTTATCAACCATAATACAGAAACAAAAATGGCCAAGATCACCAAACTGATGCTGCAGGATATCGAAAAAGAGACAGTTGAATGGCGTGATAATTTTGATGGTACTTTAAAAGAACCCGAAGTTCTTCCAGCTATTTTACCGAATCTTCTGGTGAACGGATCTTCCGGTATCGCAGTTGGCATGGCTACAAATATGCCACCGCATAATATCGCAGAGGTTATCAATGGTATTATAAGAACGATTGATAACCCTGATGTTAGCACTGTTGAATTAATGGATATTATTAAGGGTCCTGATTTCCCAACGGCTGGAATTATCTATGGTAAAGGAGGTATTTTACAAGCTTATTCTGAGGGAAAAGGACTTATTCGGGTAAGAGCTAAAACACATATCGAGGGAGAAGAAAAGAAACGCATTATTATAACAGAACTACCTTACATGGTTAACAAATCCAATCTTTTGATAACTATCGCTGATCTAGTTAAAGATAAAAAAATCGAGGGTATTAGTGATCTGCGTGATGAAAGCGATAGAGAAGGCATGCGCGTTGTAATTGAGCTTAAACGTGATGCAATAGAAGATGTTGTTTTATCTCAGCTTTTCCAACATACTGAAATGCAGAATACTTTTGGAGTGCTTAACCTTGCAATAGTTAATGGTGAACCAAAAATTCTAACACTTAAAGAGATGATTCAGCATTTTATCGAGTATCGCATTCTTATAATAACTCGTCGTACAACCTATGATCTTAAAAAAGCAAATGAAAAAATGCATATCCTTGAAGGATTCATGATTGCTCTTAAAAACATTGATGAAGTAATAAAGATTATTAGGGCAAGTAAAACTGTTGATGAAGCAAAAACACGCCTTATGAAACGTTTTAATTTCTCTGAGATACAGGTTAAAGCAATTCTTGATATGCGTCTTCAAAAATTAACTGGTATGGAGATAGAGGCAGTGGAAATGGATTATAATGAGACTAAGGAGCTGATAAAACATCTGGAATGGCTTCTAAGTGACAAACAACTTATTCTTGATGAAATTAAAAAAGAATTAGCGGATATTAAAGAAAAATTTGGTGACAAAAGACGTACTGAAATTGTCGAAGGCGAAATAGATATTGAAATTGAGGATCTTATCCCTGTTCAAGATGTAGTAATTACAATTACAGAAACAGGTTACATAAAACGTATACCATGCGAAACATACAGGGCTCAGCATCGTGGTGGTAAAGGACTAATCGGTATGAAAACCAAAGAAGAAGACATAGTAGTTGACTCATTTGTAACAAGCACTCATGATTATATCATGTTTTTTACAAACCAGGGT
>JALHTX010000224.1 GCA_022866015.1 Thermoplasmatota archaeon | reverse complement strand
TGTCATCATAACACCACGATCCACAATCTCCTGCAAATCCTCAACTTTTACTATATCGACTTTTTTACCTAATTCCTCAACTACCTTTCTCACAATTTTCTCAGTTGCCTTACATTTAGGGCAACCTGTTCCTAATATCTCTATTTTCATATCTAAACCTCCCTAAATTATTCTTTATCTATTTTATCAATCAATCCTTTTAATTCATCTAAAATTTGGTCTATTTTTTCCTCACTTTTAAGATTTTTATTCTTCTTAATGTTAAACTTCTCAGTTATAACAACTTCCTCGTTAATGGGTATGTCTGCACTTTCAAGTGCTTTAGTAGCACATCTAACGGGGCATCCATTAAGTGCGATATATCCATCACTACTTTTTCCATTTTTGATGATACTTTCAATACCTAATGGTAAACCAAGTGCACAGACGAAATCAGTATTCTCATGTTCACCTAAAATTTCTACAACTGCCTTTGTTGAAAGCATTCCAACATTACATGCCCCTGAACAAGGTAATATTCCTATTCGTTTCAAATTATTCACCCATCTTTTTTCTTTAATTGCTTTAATGCAAATTCATACATACCTTTATCACCCGCTGCACTAATACGATTAGCAAAATCAACTACCTCAGTTATATCATCCATAGTAACACCAAGTTTTTTTGCTTGTTTGAAATGATAGAGAAAACAGGGCCGGCAATGACCCGCTATAGAAGCCGCTATACCTACCAATTCCATAGTTTTTTCATCCATTTTTATAAACCTCCCAAATCATAATTATCTCAACCTGTAATCATACCATAAACAAAACCAACAAGAGCAGCTATCACAATCACCAAAGCAAAATATACAAAGGCTTTTTTCACACCCATAACCTTAGTAATAACAATCATACTGGGTAGACTCAAAGAAGGACCCGACAGTAATAAAGCAAGAGCAGGACCACCACCCATAATACCAGCACTATAACCAAACAAATTACCAACAATAGCAACCTCTAAAAGAGTCGGCATATACAAAATAGCACCAATCACCGATGCAAGGAAACATGAAACAATATCATTGCCACCAATATAGGGTGCAACCGCAACTCCAAGAGCATTAGCCGGATCAGTACCAGGCATAAAATAAGCAGCAATACCACCAATTATTCCAACAATAAAAACACCTATAAGAAGAATAGGAAAAATCTTCTTAGCAAGACCCCATGTTTCCATGCCCCAGTTTTTAACCTCATCACGAGTATAATAAAAAATAAGAATGCCTGAAACAACAAGTGTTAAAAAATAAACAATAGCAAGTTTTGGAACCCAAGGTATATAACTACTACTAGCAGCACCAATTAGAAGAATCAAAACAAGCAATACTAAAAACAATAGTGAAATCCAAACAGGACGATTGCTTTTTTCTTCACCTGTTTGACCTGCAAATATATTGTTATCATTGTTCTTTTTTTCAGATTCTTCTTTTCTAAAAATAAATGCCATTAACAAACCAATAACAATTGACATAAGAATTGCAGCGACTGCTCTTGCAAGACCAATATCATAACCAAGAACCTGGGCGGTAAGAACAATTGCAAGAACATTAATAGCAGGACCTGAAAACAGAAAAGCAGTTGCAGGACCAATACCAGCACCACGTTTATGAATACTTGCAAACAAAGGAAGAATAGTGCAACTACAAACAGCAAGAATAGTACCAGAAAGCGCGGCAACAGGATAAGAAATATATTTTTTAGTATGAGCACCAAAATATTTCAAAACAGATTTTTTTGAGACAAATACAGCGATTGCACCAGCAATAAAAAAAGCAGGAATTAAACAGGTTAATACATGTGCTGAGAGATATTCTTGAAGTGCTTTTAAACCTGCTATAAAAATATCAATAATCTCCATATGATTCACTTAAATTTTTTAGCCAAATCAACAAGTTTAAAAATATTCTTGTCAGCAATACTAAGCATTATCTTTGATCCATCTCTACGTTCATTAACTAAACCTGCTTGTTTTAAAACTTTTAGATGAATGGATACATTTTGTTGAGATTTACCAGTAAAAGGAATAACTTCACAGATACATTTCTCCTTATTACTATTAATACATTCAAGAATTTTTAATCTTGTAGGATCAGCCAAAGCCTTGAATATTTCAACTTCAGACATTAAAAATCATAAATCAATTTAGATATTTAAATATTACTATGAAACTGTTATGCTCTCATTCAAAAAAACCTCTAAAATATGAGAAATAAAAATCCACAGTTTTCTTATATTGAGTGTCCATTCTTCCGCATATTTTTACATTCGTAAGTTATCGTATTATAATTAATAATCCTAATACAAATCCTTCTTGTTTTATAGTGATTTTATCTGCATTCTTTGCCCATGCTGATACTTTGATCTCAATAGGTCCAAAACCTAATATATAGCCATCTTTACTTGTACTTTCAGTTTTTGTTGCATTGGGTTCTAAAGGTGTTTCACAACCGGTACAAGATGATGTAAAATCTATGCCTGAGAAAAAACCTCCAACAACTCTTATTTCAATAGATATATTTTTAGCAGTAAAGGTACCATTATTTTTTATATCGACAGAAACAGACCCTAATTCTCCCTCTAGATTTATTATCTGCAGAGTAGTATAACCTTCTGTGGGATATCCTTGATTTTTCCATTCTTTAAGTCCTCCAAGCATATTGTATATTATACCACTAAAATTATTTTCTACAAGTATGTTTGCTGCGTTTTTACTGCGTCCCCCCAAACCGCAATGTAATATAATCTGCTGTCCATCATAGGTAGATATGAATTCTTGGAGGATTGTTGGATCAGACCACTCTAAATAGTCATGATGTATTGGATTTTCAGGAGAGGGTGTATCTATATGTTCTGTTTTCCATTCTTCTTCTGTTCTTACATCTATAGGGATTTGAATACCATTTGATGTATCGTTTAATAAATCCCATGCTTCATCAACTGTGATATCAGTAATAAGGTTACCTGATATAACGTTTACAGTGACTGTAAAATTTCCGGTTCCCTCAATTGAAATAATTGTAATTTTACTTTTATGAAAACCTAATGTTAAATTAGAAGTATTTATACTTACTGTTATAATGTCATGTTCACCAATTGAAGTCCCACTAGTGGGTTCAATTTCGATCCATTCTGCATCTTCATATAATTCGTAATATAGCTTACAACAACCTGCGTTCCATATCTCAAATGTAGTACTATTTATTTCGCCTTTTTGCATATCTCCAAAATCATGTGACTCTGG
>JALHTX010000223.1 GCA_022866015.1 Thermoplasmatota archaeon | reverse complement strand
TGTCTATAATAATTCTTGTGAATATAAGATACCTTTTAATCCAAGAGTTCGTTTTGAGCTGGAAAATATCATCAAAAATATGAGATATTCTATAAAAACTAAAAATATTTCTAGAAATCATAATGATAGTAAAAAATGTATTAATTGTTCGATGAGAAAATATTGTAATAATAAAATAATCTAACAAAAACATTAATAAAATTTGATGTATTTTTACGAAGAGATAAACTTTTAATTAGTATTTTCTTGTCTTGCTTAGCATATTATGCGTATAGCTGTACTATTAAAAGATCGTTGTAAACCAAAAAACTGTACTTATGAATGCATAAAGTATTGCCCTAGGGTTCGTGCTGGCGATGAAACAATCACTAAAGGTGAAGATACAAAACCAGTCATCTCAGAAGAATTATGTGTTGGATGTGGCATATGCATTCATAAATGTCCTTTTGAAGCAATAAAAATAATTAGTCTAGCAGAAGCATTAGATACAGATTTAGTTCATCAATTTGGTAAAAACGGTTTCAGACTCTTCAGACTCCCCCTTCCAAGAGATGGTAGTTGCACTGGTATGCTTGGACCAAATGGCATAGGAAAAACTACTGCAATAAAAATACTCTCAGGCCAAATAATTCCAAATCTTGGTGAATTTAAAAAAAAGGGCTCTTGGGAAAAAGTATTAAAATATTACGCTGGAACGGAACTATATGATCATTTTAGACAAGTTTCAAATAAGGAAATAATTAGTATTGTAAAACCCCAGTATGTTGATAGATTACCAAAAGTTACAAAAGGAAAAATCAAAGATATATTAAAAAATGCTGATACATCAAACTCTTTTGATAAAGTTATAGAAATATTAGGACTCCAAAACGTACTTGACAAAGAAATACAAAAAAGCGAAATATCAGGAGGAGAACTACAACTTATATCAATTGCAGCTGTACTTTTAAAAGATGCAGAATTATATTTTTTTGATGAACCATCGAGTTATCTTGATATATATCAAAGATTAAAAGTTGCAAGAATAATAAAAAAACTCTCGGAGAAAAAAAAGGTAATTGTTATCGAACACGATCTTGCGATTCTTGACTTCCTCTGTGACCAAGTACATCTAGTTTATGGTGACGAAGGAACTTATGGAGTAGTTACCCCACCACGTGGGGTCCGTCATGCAATAAATATATATCTATCTGGATATCTAAAAGAAGAAAATATTCGCTTTGGCGAAAAAATCGAGTTTTTTGCACAAGCACCAAAACAACGCCAACAGATGAATATACTAGTAACTTATGATAATCTTTCAAAGAAATATACCGATTTTACACTTGATGTTGAACAAGGAATTATTCGCCAAAGTGAAATCGTTGGAATAGTAGGACCTAACGCTATTGGTAAAACAACATTTGTAAAAATGCTTGCAGGAGTAATAAAACCTACAAGTGGAAAGGTTGAACATGATATAAAAGTAAGCTACAAACCACAATATATAAGCCCTGACTTTAATGGAACAGTTCGTATGTTTTTTGAAAAATTTGTACCAAACCTTTTTATTTCTTCTTTTTACAAAGGCGAAATTTTTGAACCAATGAATCTAAAATATTTACTTGACAAAGATGTAACAACTCTCTCAGGCGGAGAACTACAACGTGTTGCCACTGCAAACTGCCTTGCTCAAGAAGCAGATATATATCTTATTGATGAACCATCAGCATACTTGGATAGTGAACAACGTATGATAACATCTAGAATTGTTCGTCATGTAATTGAAAAAACAGGTAAAAGTGCAATGGTAGTAGATCATGACGTATATTTCATAGATATGATCAGTGACGCACTCATTGTTTTTGATGGAATACCAGGTAAAAAAGGTAGAGCAAGAGGTCCATTTAGCCTGCATGAAGGAATGAACAAATTCCTAAAAGATGTAGATATTACATTTCGCCGAGATGAAGACACGCACAGGCCTCGTGTAAACAAACCAGGTTCATATATAGATAGAAAACAGAGAAACGAAGGAGAATATTATTATAGTTTATAAAAAAATTTTAGCGTTCTTGAAAAATTTTTATACTAAAAATCATTTATAATTGTTTTCGTAACTGCGTTATATTTTTTGTATCATTTTTTGTCTCCTCAAATTTTGTTGGCACAAAATTATAATTTATGGTTTTTCATGATGCTCCTCCGGTAGCAGCTAAATAAATTTTTTTAGATAGCCAAATCAAAAATAATGATAAGTTAGAAGAATGATAATAAAAAAATGGTTTTTTTTAATGTTAATGTTGGTTTAATGTTATTTAATGTTGGTTTTACGTTAATTTTAATGTGGATTTAATGTCCATCAAGAACCTCTACATAGTAGAGGTTCTCAATCCACATAAAGATTACATTGTATGTGACATTAAATTGTAACATAAAAATACTTCAGGTTGTGTTTTCAACTCCAACCTTCAATCCCTGGCCTAAGACCCCTTATTCATTGTTAATTTTTATGGCATTATGACATTAATGTTTGAGATGGTTAGGCTCTGCAATAGAGACTTAAATATTTATTAGACATAGACAGTATGAGTTTATTCCTGATGTAAGGAAAAAAGTGCAGGGGACGAGATTTGAACACCTAGTCGGATGAGTAAAAAAAGGGGGGTAGGTTTTGGCAAAATTTTTATTGAAGAAAGCATCATTGATTTTTCAGAAACAAATAAACGAACGTTTTTTCATATTTAACAAAAAAACCAAACTCTAACTCTTTTTCCTTATTTTTTATTGTAAAATAAAATAGAGATAGACCTAATTGAGTGAAAAATTATACCTGATAAAATAAATCACATTCTGCACTATTTTTAACTAGTTTGCATATCCTGCAGGTTTCTGGGATTATGTTTCCATTGCCGTTATCTATTATGTTTTTAGCTGA
>JALHTX010000222.1 GCA_022866015.1 Thermoplasmatota archaeon | reverse complement strand
TAGTATGGCACATATTTTTTCACCACTTGTACAAACGGGTGATATACTTCATGTTCAATTAAAAAAATATGGTGGTGGACGACCTACACTTGTACCTGTTGGTGTGGATCAGGATCCTCATATTAGACTTTGCAGAGATATCGCACAGGCACACAGACTTTATAATGTAACTGTTACAAAAGATAAAAAAATAGGTGTTTTTATAAAAATTGATGAAAACATAGAAAAGTTACTAGACAATGCAGAGAAAATATTAAATAAATTAAAGTTTACAAAACTAAATAGAATCACTGATTACAAAGCAATTTATATAAACGAGGCAAAAGAAGAAGATATACCTTTAATTGATGAAGCACTTGTTAAAACAGAATCACTCTTTGGAGGATATGGTTTCTTTGCACCTTCTTCTACATATCATCGTTTTATAACCGGTCTTACTGGTGGAAAAATGAGTTCATCAAAACCAGAAAGTGCAATATTTTTAACGGATACATCTGAACAAGCAAAAAAGAAGATAATGAGTTGTAAAACTGGTGGAGCAGTAACACTTGAGGAACAAAAGAAGAACGGAGGAAAACCAGATGAATGTGTTGTATATGAGCTTTTTTTATATCATTTAATAGAGGATGATAAAGAGCTAATGCAGATCTACAAGGATTGTAAAACTGGTAAAAAAATGTGTGGCCAATGTAAAAAACATGCATCAGAGTTAATGGAAAAAATGCTAACAGATATTCAAAATAAGAGAAAAACAGCTGAAAGAAAAATTAAAAAATATCTTGAATAAATTTTTAACCATATGGTTGGTATAAACCATCTTCATTTGCTATTTCTTCAATTTTTAAGTTTATTTTTTTTCTATTATTTGATAGAAATTGGTTAAGATTTTTAAATCGTTCTTCTGAGGATGATGCTTTTCCACGCACAGGTATTGTAAGTCCTAAATCTTTTTTTCCTTTTATTGCTTCATTAAATATTTTATCTGGTTTTATTCCTTTTTGAATGTTTTTAATTATTTTTTGAAAATCTCCTTGTATTATCCCAAAATCTGCTTCGTTTTTAGCAATTTCGGTTTCTATTTCATCATCTATTTTCCTTGCAATTTTACTACCTATGCCTTTTACTATAAACGGGTTTTTGTCGTATTCTTTCATATAGTATATTCCAATTTCAGGGTTCATTAGATAATAGTCTCTTGTTAATCTTTGGTTGTCTTGTCCAAATATAGCTTGCCAGCCTCTAGGATGTTTTTTTCCATCAAGTATTATATCGTTTAATATCTCATTTCTATTTTTTATTTTCAATTTGTATCATTTTAGTATTATGTGTTGGTTATTTAAGTATATTTTCTGTTTATTTTTATGTTTGAGTGGAATATAATTTGTTAATAAAAGAAATGTATAAAAAAGAGAAGTTGCAATAGATAATAATAAAACAATTTTTTATTAGTTAACCCATATTATATTTATTTCTTTAGGAACATTTTTTTTATATTTTTGTTTTTTATTTGAGTTTTTATTCATTTTTTATTCAACTCTTTTTTTTATTTTATTTTTGCTGCAAGGATTCTTGCTCTATTTCCGACAACTAGGCATTTTGCCATATCTTCCATTTCTTTTGCTTCTTGTTCATTTGAGATTTGACCAACTATCATCATTTTTTATCGCTCCTCAAATACTATTTTGTAAAAAGGGTTTAAAAGGTGTTGTTGTACATGTCTAGCCTTGTTTCTTTACATTTGTTATCGTAATTTAAAAAAAGGGTAAAAAATTAGATATTTTATTCTTCTTTTCCAAAAATGTTTTTTAT
>JALHTX010000221.1 GCA_022866015.1 Thermoplasmatota archaeon | reverse complement strand
GAACTTAAATGCAATTTTAAAAAAGAAATGAATCTAACTAAATATGAAAACAGAGTATTTCCATTTTCCAGACGAGTATGTGAACTCTGGTGGTATAAACTACTAGATGATAATGGATTTACAGGAAAAGACACAATAACAAACAGAAGAAAAACAACAATACATCAACTAAGAAAATATTTCAAATCCGAATTAGGAAGAGTACTAACACAAGATATAGTAGAAACATTAATGGGACACCAAAACGAACTACAAAGAGCATATAGAAGATATTCAGAAAAACAACTTGCAGATGAATACCTAAAAGCAATAGACGTATTAAATATTCTTAGTTTTGATACAGTATCAAAAAAAGATTTTGAAGATATGAAATCACAACAAGCTTTCTACGAAGATAGATTAAAAAATTTAGATAGAGATAATAAATCATTAGAACAAAAATTTGAACATATAGAAAACAATCTACATATTGCATTAAATCCTAAAACACCACAAACACAAAATACTCTTAATTATGCTAAACCTTATCTAATCAATTTAGTTGAAACTTTAATAAAAAGAAAACTTACTAAAGAAGAACTTGAAGAGATAGACTCAGGAACTAACTTAGTCCTTAATGAATTAAATAAATTACCAACTGATAAAGTAGTAGAACTTGTTAAACCTGAGAATTTACCACTTTTTTATAACCAATTTAAAAAGAAGAAACCAACAAAATAATTCAGATATTTATTTATATAAAACGATAGTCTAGAACAACGCTAAAAACACCGCTATAAACAAGATTAACAAGATCGCTATATATTACGCTAACTAGACAACCATCTATAAAATCGATTTCCGTTCCCGTTAATCTAGAAAATATCAATAAAATACAACTCCAATCTTAAAGCCCTGTAAACAATTAAAATATCAACTAATGATAAACTATCAACAAAATAAAAAAACAGAAGAACTCATAAAAAAATTTGAAAAAAAAGGAGGTAAAAAATGAAAGAAGAAAAGAAAGAATGTAAAAGATGTCATAACAAATTTAGTGGAGACTCTGAATATTGTACCAAATGTCAGCGTAAGATGATGAGGGAAAAATAGGGTGGAAAGATGAACATTAATAATTTATGCAACATTAAGCCCTACGCATAGACGAGCTTTGCGTTCCTACCACTACCTAAAAATGAATGAATGATAGACCTAGTAAGGTAAACCCAAGTCTAATAAATAATCGATTAAGATAGACAAACATGAATGTTTGATATAATCGGTTCATGAGCCACAGCAATGATAAAGTCAACTACGTTGGGCGACCCATAAAAATGGGTACCCCGCAATCTAGAAGTACTAAAAAGTACTTTCAGGTATTCAAAGGGAGGATAAAAATGAAAGACGATTTAGCAATAACCTTAAAAAAAATTGAAGAATTTTTTATAGAACTAAATCAAGAAGGAATAATAAAAAAAGAGCACCTCCAGGAAATACTACAAAAACTTAAGGAATTAAAAGAAACAGTCAACGAATTACAAGATATATTTAACAAAAATTTTAATTTACCAGAATTATTGATAAAATTAAAAGAATTTGAAGAAACATACCTAGCAATATAAAAAAATATTCAAAAATAATCAAAAATACCAAAAAATACTAAAAAAAGAAAATTATAACCATAAAATCATTAAGTTAAAAGGAAGTTAAAAAATGGATGCTAAAACTTTAGAAGAAATAAGAAAATTAAATAAAAAAATAGATGACCTTCATTTAAATAAAAAAAACATGACTGAAATAAAATTTTTAGAAGAAAAAAACAAAATATCGAGAGAACTAGAAAAATTATTACCTAAATAAAAAAAATAATTTTGTTGTATTTACCGTCGATATAAAAACGCACGACGTTACGTTTTTAAAATAATCGATTCGGTAAACACAAATCAATAAACATACGACAAGAAATAATAACACATTACAATAAATTGTAAAATGCAATCATTACAACATACGAATACAAGAACACCAAATTATGGAAAACTCAGATCATAAAAGAAATAAAAAAGAGAGGATGAGCCAAGAAACTAGAAAACATAAAAACCAGGATCCAGGCTCATATGGGGATGGCATACTGTAATCACTTAAAAATAAAAAAATAGACCTATCTATTATTAAGAATATTATTACGCCTATTACGCTTAATAGCAAAAGCTTCCTGACGCTTCATCCAATTACTTTTAGGTGAATTTAACGAACCCTCACCACCAACCTTACGACCATAATTACTTTTACGTCTATATCTAACCATATCATACACTTCCTGCTGTATTAGAAATAGCATTATTTTTACCTAATAAATCAGAAGCAAGAACAAAACCAGATCCACAATTAGACTTAAGAGGAATACTAGCAGAAAAAATAATAGACTTACGCAACAAAGATTCTAAAATATGAACATTATCCTCAGAAATATATAAAAACTGATTACGCCAGGTATTATCAGGCTTCAATACACCAGCATGAATAAGATAAAACAACTTACTATGTTTACCACGTTTCGTTATAACAGAAACATGAGATCTATCTCTACCAAAATCCTCAACATTAACAACATCAGAAGAAACCATTATTTAACCACCTTTGCAAACTTCAAAAAACCACCATTAGCAACAACATTGACTAAATTATCAACAGCATTATCAAAATTAGAGTAAAACTCAACAAGTTTTCTCTCAAAAGTATTACGAGGCATCCAACCATTCGTACCACGACTTAAAACAGTGGGATGAGATGAATTAAATAACATATTGAGGGTTTTGAAAAACCCCTCATAGAAACCTCTATTTGATCCTTCACCATTCCTGGTACATAAGGAGTGATGAAGGTGAGTTTTGACAAATTTATTTTGAAGCAACAGTATCAAAAAGTGAAAGGGCTTGGGGATCGT
>JALHTX010000220.1 GCA_022866015.1 Thermoplasmatota archaeon | reverse complement strand
ATATATTAAAGGCATCTATATCTTTTAAAAGACTATTAAACTCATTTTTAATTTCATGATACTTTTCATCAGTGATTAAATTATTTTTGTTGAATTTACATAGAAGCTCTCGTATGTTCCCTTGTAGTCTACAGACAATAGGTCTTACAGGATAGATACTACATCTATTATTTTTAAGATATGGACATTTCAGGTTATGTTTTTCAAATTCCTCTGTTGACCAGATGATATATTCTAAATTGTTTTTATGGAGATACTCTCTTATGTTTATTTCTTCTGGTTTAAACCATATAATAGGGCCTTCGCATTCGTGGCAATGTTGACAATCAAAATTAGGGATTTTTGAGTATATATTGTTTAAGCGTTCTATTATCTTTTTTTTACTATGCATCGTTTATTCACGTAACCTATGATATAAATTTGATAAAAATTGTTATTTATTTTTCTTTTGTCATTGGTTTATTATAAGATAATTTAGTTAGTTGATCCTGAAGTTTTTTTATTGCTTGTTCTTTATCCAGTCCTGCTCCAATAAACTCAGGGCTTAACTGATCATTTTTTATTTGATTCAGCCATTTTTCCAAAATTTGTTTTTCATACATTTGAGCATCAACTCTCAAAAGCTTTTATTTAAACTATTAGTTTATCTTTATATTAAGTTTAATAGCTTTTAGATTAAAAACCAAGGGAAAAGCGATTAAAAAGGTTATAAAAAGGGTTTTAATTAAATAATAGAACAGTTTAACAATAAAAAAGATTTTTATACTAACTTATAGTCATATTATGTTTGATTACAATGATGTGAATAAAAATTTTTTCTGAATGCTGCTTTAAAAGATGATGAAAAATGGGCGAACTGAGTAATCAAATAAATAAAATATAAGTAAATTAGTTGAATTGAGTTTAAAATTATAAAAAATTAAGGTAATATTTATGCTGGGGGTTTAAAAATAAAAAAAGAAAATTGTTATTTTTGTGGTCATAGATGGGTAAGGTGTTAAGATGAATCACCGATTATCTGCCCAAATTGCAAAACAAAGTTTTATTCACAAGAACAACTAGAAAAAATGAAGAAAATAAAAAAGTGATAAGAAAAAGATGCAAAAAGCAACATTTGGAGCAGGGTGTTTTTGGGGTATTGAAGCCTCATTTCAAAAAATAAAAGGTGTAACCTCAACAACTGTTGGATATATGGGTGGAAAAATAAAAAATCCTACTTATGAACAAGTATGTACAGATAAAACAGGGTATGCAGAAGTAGTTCAGATAATATATGACCCATTAATTGTATCATTTGAAAAACTATTGGAAATATTTTGGAGTATACATGATCCTACACAACTAAATAGACAAGGACTAGATATAGGAACTCAATACCGCTCTGTAATATTTTATCATTCTGAAGAACAAAAACAAATAGCAGAACTATCAAAACAAAAACAATTACATAGCCACAAAAAAGAAATAACTACAGAAATAACACCTGTAAAAGAATTCTATCCTGCAGAAGAATATCATCAGAGATACTTAGAAAAAAATAGATTATTCTCGTGTAAAAAATAAGCTATTTATTTTTTTATAAAGTCGTTATATTGATTTGAGGAGATTTTAGGTTTAAAATAAGGTATTGATAGTTCTGTATCATTTTTAAGAAGAAAAATGGTATAGTTATTGGTATAAAAAAATTGATACAAAAAATATATTGCATCTTCGAAAATAAAAATAGAAGATTTCTGGTATAAAATTTTTCAAGTAAGCTTAAATCTTTCTTATAAAATCAAGACTAGCTGAATTAATACAATAACGCTTACCTGTGGGCTTAGGCTCATCATCAAAAACATGACCAAGATGACTACCACAATTGCTACAAACAACCTCAATGCGTTTTATGCCAAAACTTATAATCAGATCTTATTTCAACACTACCTTTTGATATTACATCCCAGAAACTAGGCCAACCACTACCCGAGTCAAATTTTACATCAGAAGAAAACAAAGGATTTGCGCAACCTGCACAAATGTAGGTTCCGGAGTCTTTATTTTTTAATAGTTTACCTGTGAAAGGTTTTTCAGTACCTTTCTTACGTAATATATTATATCTTTCAGGTGTTAGAATTTTCTTCCATTCTTCCTTAGATTTTTTAATCATTAGAAATTCCTTTTAACAATGGAAATAAAGTTTGTATTCTAGATCAGTAGTCTCGCCTATATACTGCTGCCATTCCTTTTGCTTATATTTTATAAACATATCAACTGTGTCTTTTCCAATTGCTTTTTTAATAATATCATCTGATTCAAGTTCTTCAAGTGCTTCATTAAGATTAGTTGGAAGTTTTTTTATTTTTAAATTTGAGATCTTCTCACTCATCTTATAGATATTCTCAGATATAGGTTCATATTCAATCTTCTTTTTAATACCATCAATACCTGCATGAATCATTGCAGAATACAAAAGATAAGGGTTAGCTGCTGCATCCGGGTTACGAACTTCAACATCAACATTTTTTCTTGCGGGTATACGTACAAGACTGCTACGGTTATACTGTGCCCAAGCTATATAAACAGGTGCCTCAAAATTAGGAATTAGACGTTTATAAGAATTAAGGGTAGGATTGGCAATAGCTGCCATTCCACGTGCATGTTCTAAAATCCCACCAATAAAATACCTGGCGGTCTGACTCAGACGATACTGATTAGAGTCATCTTGAAACATGTTCTTACCATTTTTATAAAAACAAACATGAGTATGCATACCAGAACCTGCATCATTAGAAAACGGTTTGGGCATAAAAGT
>JALHTX010000219.1 GCA_022866015.1 Thermoplasmatota archaeon | reverse complement strand
TTTTTCGATGGTATTAAAGGAAATGAAACAGCAATTAGTGCAGGGGGACCAATTCAAAAAATAAAAAATTCTGCTACTGCATCTAGTGCCGGTGGTCGTAAAATTATTCCTCCTCTTAGCACTCAAAAAGAGGTGAATTATCTTGTTGAAAGATATATTGAACAGACATCACAAATGGATAGAACTATCGCAAATAAATTAAAACTTAGTTCACCTAGAGTTATTGGATTGATTTTTATCCCTGGAGAAATCAGTAATTCAGGCTTTAATTTAAATGCTAGTTTTGATTCCCTTTATCCTCAGAGTATCGGCAACCTGAATCAATTATCGAAATTAATTATGTAAGGAGTAAAAAATATGGTGTCAAATCAAAATAATAAATATAGGAGTGAATTCACATTAGCATTACTGCTAGTAGCTATAGCTCTATCAATAATTTTATGTTATATTTTTAACATAAGTTACTGGATCATAGGTCCTACTTGTATTCTTATTATAATGGGTATCTGGTGCATTATTTTGGGTTTTCTATCTATTGGGGAAAAATATCCAACATTTAACTTCGGTCCAAAAAATTCAACATATTTTATAGGTTGGGGTTCGGTACTTTCAATAATAGGGTCCCTCATCTTCGTTAATTGGCTTTTACCAGGACTCAGTTTGATTTTACTTTTTGCTATTTTCCTTTTGATTATTGGAGTGATTATTTTGTCTGCTATAATCTATAAAAAGAAATAGGAGAGACATATGCAAAAAGAAGAAAAATATATTAAAAAAGTGAAAGACGACAGAGTTCTTTCTGAACGTATTGCAATGATGATACCTGGATTCAGAGGGTATAAAGAAAAGGAACTTCGTAGAGATACTGACCAATTAATTCGTGATAAAGTGTATAGTACGTTGAAAATGGGGTTAAAAGATCTTCAATGGTGCTATCGAGAACTTATAAATGCGAATATATTTAACCAATCAGATCAATTAAACAGATTGATTATGAAAACAGATAAACTCAGCAAAAAAATACATCATGCTGAACGCGGATATTCAGGTATTTGGCAATCAATTAAAACTAAAGAAGGAGAATTAACTGAACTTTTACAATATGATGCATCATTAATAGATATTTCAGAAAAAATGAGAAATGATATATCCCAAATTAAAGATGAAATGAAGAAAAAAAATTTTGATGAATTGTTTAAATTAATTGAAAACTGCGAACAAGCAATTGATAAATTTGATGATAAATTCTCTGATAGGGAAGAAGTAATAAAAGGATTGACAAAAGGAGGAGAATAACTATGCCCCAAGTCATTCAATGGTCAAGTCCTAATGCGGATGATATAATTTGGAAATATGGTCCTGAGGATAATATAAAATTTGGATCAGCATTGGTAGTAAGAGAATGGGAGGTAGCAGCTTTTTTAAGAGATGGAAAATTATTTGACATTTTTGGACCTGGGAGATATATGCTTACAACACAAAATCTTCCTCTTATCACACGGGCATATAATTTTTTAGTTGGATATAAAGAAACTCCTTTTAAAGCAGATGTTATTTTTTGTTCAAAGAAAATCTTCAATGGTCATTGGGGTATTAGAACAATGGTAAAGGCTATTAAAGACATGGAAGCCCCAATGCCCTTAATGGTAAATGGCGATTATCAGTTTAGAATAGAGGATGTTTCACTATTTATCACGCAGGTTGTTGGAGGATTAAGAAGTTACAGCACAGCTGAAGTCAATAATTTCCTCCGAAGTTTCATTAATGAAAAATTGATACAAGATCTTTCAAAATACACATATATGGATGTCTACTCAAATCTTGAGGGAACCTCAACAAAAACACAAGTCAATATCACTGAACCATTCAGCCAGAGAGGTCTTGAATTAGTTGCCTTAAAAATTACAGGAATCGATACAGAAGAAGAATATAAAAAAGATCTTTATAAATTCCAACGATTCAGATCAAATGCTGGAAGAGATTATCGACAGTTTGAAGTTATGGATAAAATGGCTGAATCTGTTGGGAAGTCCGATGGTGCTGGAATTGGAACAGGGATGTTATTGTTTCCGCAAATGTATCAACAGATGACGCAACAACAAGAAAAAGTTATATGTCCCCATTGCGGAGCGCAAATTTCTGCTACAAATAGATTCTGTCCCGCCTGTGGGAAAGAAATAAGAGCGGCACCTCCAGCTACAGAACAAAAAACAAAAGAACCATTAGAAAAAAAAGAGAAGGGTACTTTTAATATTTGTCCTTATTGTGGGAAAGATCTAAATCTTCCAAAAACCCCGAAGTTTTGTCCATATTGCAAAGAAAAATTTTAATTATTTAAAATAATTTAGATAGCATATCTTGGCGGGCTCTTAACTTTTGCAATATGTGCCCGCCTCGGGATTTTTAAATATAATTTTTTCAGGTGTAAAGAGAGTTGAATTTGGAGTCAAAATTCCTTCTCCTGTAAAAAACTATTAATTGCGTAATCAAACATGATTGGCTTTACATGTTAATTATTGTGCAAACTGAAGTAACATGTAAAATCATATACTTTTATATATCTTTTTATAAGCCTTAAAATAATTTATGTGCAAAGCCATAAAAATGTATATTTATGTATATATGACAAAGATTGTTAATAAATATATACATAAGGATTTTACACGTTTTGGACAGCAGGGAAAAACAACGCTCTACTACCAGTGTAACCATTGCAAGCATCGTTGCATAAAGTATTCAGGAATTAAACAACACATTCGCAGGAAGCATATTGTCACCTGAAAATACTATTTACATCATCCCATCCCTCAGCTCAAGAGTAAGATTAGGAAAATAAAACGTAAGAGGTGCTTCATGAGGAAAATCAATTTAACAGACAAAGAAATAGACGATTTTATAGAAAAAATTAAACTTTTAGATTGGGCAGAAGAAGAAAAAAACTATGCCATCAATCTATTGGTTCAAGCAAAAAAATGAAATGTGTTGAAGAAAAATAATTCAGAGATGCATTTAACATTTTGTATGAAAAATCATTGCCGAGGAAGAATAGTAGAGATAAAATTAGATGAGACAAAAATAGGCATCTATATAGACTTAGATAGGACAAAACGTAAGGAAATTGTAGAAATGAAAAAACGATTAGACCGTAACAGAAGAGAGCATATATGAAAATTATGAGGTATAAACATGGAGAAAAATAGGAAAGAAAAAATACAAAATCATTTGAAGCGAGTGAGGAACGAAATAGAAAAATTAATAGTCCAATTAAATGAGGACCCTGATGATTTCGGGGACCTTGAAAATCGTTTATATTGGGCAATTTTAGGCGTCAATCCTCATAAGGCGATATGCAGTAAACACAACCGAAAACTGTATCAGAATGAACATGGGGAATTTATTTGTGGCGACTGTATCTATGATATAGTTGACAAGGCTCGCATTGGTATTGATGTTTACGACGAGAACCTTTGGTTTGATCCTGATGATGAACCAGCAATAAAAATATCTGGCATAACATACGGTATCCATTGCTACTGCACCAGGTAAAACTAAAAACATTAGTGGAAATATTTCCACAAGTGATATTGGTAGGCGTGCGAACCAACGTAAAAATAACTAAGCAAACCATGAACAGGCAATGGATATAAACCATGCATGTTGGAAGGTGTTCAAACCAAGATAAAAATAACCAAGCAAATGTAACGTAGCCTCGTAACGTACATCGTTAACGCATAAG
>JALHTX010000218.1 GCA_022866015.1 Thermoplasmatota archaeon | reverse complement strand
GATAATTTTTTTATAATTTTTTAGTAATTTAGGTAAAGCAATTATTAAGATGTCACCATTTTTCTCCCATTTGTTGGGCAGATATGTATTCAAATTAGCAGGAATTTTAGTTTCAAGTTTATTTGTTATTTCATCAAATGGATTTAAAACCATACTTAAATCCATTAAAAAATAATAGTTTAAATAAAGATTGTTTTTGACAGGATTATTTAAGAAACACAAAAACTTATGAATCCTTGGTAGAATATTCTGAAAATATAACAACTGTAAATCAGACAATCCAGCATATTATCAGAAACCTATAACCTTGTTAGCGTGAAAAAATAATCACAACTAGTGATGAAGGCCTAATCAAATTTCATTTCACAAAAAAATGTTTATTTCAATCTCGCTATAGGTTGATTTTTACTCCAGGGGTTCAAAACCCTTCCCCTGTATTCCACAATAAATTTTAAATCATAAATGTCATTAATCATTTTCGATGAAACGAATTTTTTATGGAGCAGCAATCCAAGGTGCAAAAGATAGAAAAGAACGTTCTTATGTTCATGAATTTTTTATTAAGACAATTAAAAAACAGGGTTTTGAAGTTTGCACTGAGCATACAACTGGTAAAACATACGAAGAGGCTATAAAAAAACTTGAAAAAGCGATAGGTCTCTCCCAAAAGATGAACTTCAACGAAAAATATATGTGCGTAACAAAATGATAGAAGCAATTGAAGGTGATATTAAAGCAGCAATTTTTGAGGTATCTACTCCAAGTTTGGGAACAGGAATGGAGATTGCTCATGCATATTTAAGACCAAGAATGGGGCTTTCGCTCATTCCGGTTCTTGCTTTATATGAAAAGGATTTCTGGCCAAATAAACTATCGACAATGATTAAAGGCATATCAAAAGAAACAGTTCCTCAGTTTACTCTAAAAGAGTATACAAATCTTGAAGATGGAAAGAAAATTATAAATGAATTTTTAAGTGGGTTACTATGCTAATAAAATATCCTGAGATTGGAGTTTGTGGTCTTTCTTGCAGACTATGTTCAATGTATAATACCAATGCAGAGAGCAGATGCCTTGGCTGTAAGAGCACAACAAGAATGGCGGTAGGGTGTCCGTTTATAACTTGTGCTGTAAAGAAAAAAGGAATTGAATTTTGCGGGGAATGCAAAGACAGTAAGACATGTGAAAAGTGGAAGAAACATAGAGAAGCAGGTAAAAAGTTTGATTCTTTCAAATGTTATCAAAAACTTGAGGAGGATATTTCGTTTATACAGAAGGACGGAATAAGTGAATTCGAAAAAATGCAGAAACAAAGAGAAAATTTACTTAAAAGAATGTTAAAAGATTTTAACGAAGGGCGTTCAAAAAGTTATTATTGCATTGCTGCAACAGTTTTAGAAATTGAAGAACTTAAAGAAGCGATAACAATGGCAAAAAAGAGAACCGGTGGGTTGGAAATTAAAGGAAAATCAAAGATTCTTCATTCGATTTTAGACGACATCGCTGGTAAGAAGGGTTATTGTTTAAAATTAAGAAAATGAATAGAGTTCAAATCCCTTCCCCCTGCATTATCACAAAGGAGAATATAAAAATAATAAGTATATTATATAGAATATACATGCAAAATAAAAATATGAATAAAAAGATATTTTTTATGTTGGTCTTATTACTTAGTAATAATTTTATAATTTTTTCCATCCAAGGTAATTCAGCCTCTCAAAAAACGATGAATGAAATTTCTAGTTCTATGAGGGGTGAGTATCTTCTACTACCACCGCAAACTTTAGAGATTCCTATTGAAAAAGCATTGATGAAAAGAATATCAGTAAGAAATTTTACTAATCAACCAGTATCCGACCAAGAATTATCCAATGTCCTATGGAGTGCATATGGGAAAAGAATCGATGGATCATACACCGTTCCTAAAATCAATGGCGTATATGCTGCAGTAATTTATGTTATAAAAGAAGATGCAGTTTATACCTATAATCCCGACGATCATTCTCTTATACTTTATAAAGAAGGCGATTATAGAAATATAGTTTCAGATGGCTCCTATCAATATTGGGCACCAATAGAGCTAGGTTTATGTTGGGATACTAATATAGCTGATAAAAATTTTGCAGCAGCACAAGTAGGTGCAGTCGGACAAAATATATATTTTTCTGCAATTTCACAAAATCTAGCAACTATCTTTACATCATCAAATACGTCAGATCCTGAGCCTATAGGTCTACCTGAGAATCATAAAGCAATAGGTATGATGCCACTTGGCCATCCAAATTATCCATATAATCTTAAATACAGACCGTTCTGCATATCTTTTTTACCAAGAATTACTTTTTCAAAAACAAATCTCACTACAGTACTTGAAATAAGAGAAACAATAACAGAATGGAAAAATGAAGAACTATCAAGAAAAGACATCAGTTATCTAACATGGTCTTCTTATGGATATTCATATTATATAGATGAAACTCAAGCTGATATGAAATTTGTAACAAGACATCATACTGTGCCAAGCTGCCATGGTTATTACCCTTTTGACATATATATTGCAACTAAATCTGGAATATTCAGATATGTATATGGACTATTTACAATTGATAGATCAAGATTACCATTTCCAATACCATTAATTGGCGCAGGGATACCATCTTATTTCTTCTTTCCAGTCGCAGTAGGAGATTATCGCGAAGATATCGGAAAAGCATCTGAAGATTATGTTAAAGACGCTCCATATTGTCTTATTCCCGTGCTAGATATTAAAAAAACTATTAGATGCTTGGAAGACTTATCTGGTGAGAAAGATCGTTGGAATTTTTACTATGAAGCCGGTGCCGCTTCCTATAATGTTTTGTTAGAGGCAACTGCACTTAAACTTGCTGGAACAATTGTTTCTGTTACAAATAAATCTGCTATATGTAATCTTTTAAAATTGGATGAAAAAAAGTTTGATCCAATGTTTATTGTTCCAGTTGGGAAGAAAAAGTGAGTTCAAATCCCTTCCCCTGCACTTTTTACAAATTTTTATAGGAGAAAAACCAATTGTTCTTTAAAATTGATTTGAACTCCTATTTACTAGTAAACTCGTGTAAATATCTAACCTCTTGTTTCCAGGCTTCCTTGTCTTGCGAAGAATGTTTTAGCGGTTTCCCGTATTACTTTGTAACAGAGTCTGCCTCGTTTTTCTGAGTTTGTGATGGTTTGAATCTCTGCGCGATCCACGCTCCCACTACTGCAAGCAACGCATAAAGTATGGCGCTCAACAGGAGCATGTACAGTAAAGGGAGAACCATGTAGGCTACTGAAGGAAGATATACCCCCAATATGGGTTTTCCAATGGTATACCCGATTATGGAAGCACACGCAAGGACGGTAACGCCAACAAACGCTACTATAGCTCCTTTTATGGCGATTTTTTTTATGCCGAACTCCGAGAGGTTCCATCCCATGTATATGACAACTGCCGCTACGAACACGCTGAAAACGATGTTTCGTGCAGAATACGAGGATACCGGGTCCAAAACCCCACCCATTATCAGTCCTGTCTGGGCTGCGATGATTGCTGTAAACAAAACATAAAAATAGAGTTCTTTCATGATATCCAGCTATCATTAAAACTGTATATATAAGTAGCGTTTACTGGGTCGAATTCCCTATTTCGAGGCTCTCGCCCCAAATCATTGGTACGTATCTCATCGACGTCAGATTCGGATAAACAAACGTCAGTCTGAGATAACCATGGTCATACTGGTCCAACGCGTTTTTGAACATGCAGAGTCCCATTTCGGCGTGACCAAGCTCGTGAAGGTGAAGCGGGAGCATCACCTGGGCGTTTGGTATCATCTTATAGAGTGCTTCGCATGTAAGCCCATCATGATAAGGGATAATGAGAACATCCACGCGCTTGACTGAGAAGTCTGGGACGTTGTCGTAGAGGAAACCGTCACCAGTGTGCAACAAGCCGAACCCGGATACATTCACATAGTACCAGTCCACGGGAGTGTCATATATGCTTTCAATGGTGCTCTTGTCTGGAGTTCTGTGTTCCCCTGAGAATGCGGTCACGGACACGCCGTTCACGTTAATCGTCTCGTTGGGTGTAACCCGGAGTTAAGCCAGACGGGTCAATGCCGAGCTGCTGTATCGCGTCCAGCATGTTCATTCCCTGGGGGTCCTTGACGATGAATGGAGTGAGACCATAGTGGTCGACCCTGACTTTCCCGTCCGGGATAAGAATGGTGGCTCCATGTTCATTTGCTTTCATTATGACGTTCTTGTCGAAGTGGTCGGCGTGTGTGTGGGAAATCAAAAGCACGTCAACATATCCACCGAGGTCTGCCAAGGAAGGGTAAACGTACGAGCCAGCCAGGTCAAATCCGATTGTTGCATTGCTGGTTTTCG
>JALHTX010000217.1 GCA_022866015.1 Thermoplasmatota archaeon | reverse complement strand
TAATGGCATTATGTCAGATAAAGAAATAACATAAAATAATGCCATCAACATAAAAAGGGT
This sequence comes from Thermoplasmatota archaeon, assembly GCA_022866015.1. Classification (GTDB taxonomy): domain Archaea; phylum Thermoplasmatota; class E2; order DHVEG-1; family DHVEG-1; genus PFL35. The sequence continues at coordinate 2,350 of JALHTX010000217.1, read as the reverse complement.
ATATGACAAAGGTGATGCAGATGCCTATGGCAAAATGTCATAAAAAGAATAAATGGCTTTCTTGCCTGTTTTTCCTCCTTCACATAGGATGAGACAATGGCTTCACATCATATATGCAATAGTCACATTCAAAATCAAAGGTATAGTCGTCATCAACCCATTGTTTATCTCACTTAAATGATTTTAACATTTTGTCACAGATTTTCTTAACATCTTGGATGTCTTTGTAAAGGCCGTCCAAGTAGGTGTGAGCTTAGAATAGGTTTTTGTCGTGCTGATATTGTTGCTTTTAAAAACGATGAGGTTGTCGGTGTTGAACTTAAGATTTCTGATTAGAAAAAAGATATTATTCAAGCTAAAAACTATCAGCTTGGCTGTGATTATATTAATCTTGTTTTTCCACTTTCCAGGGTTTATAATATCCTTAGAAAAGCGGAACATATTCTTAGACGAGAAGGTATTGGTTTACTAATTGTTTCTGAAGAAGGTTTTGATGTACGTAAAATAATTAATGCAGAGAAATCAAATAAAAAAATGGGTAGTATTTCTCTTGATTATGTTAATAGGTTTATGTTTAGAGCGTCAAAGTATAAGTTTTTATAAACCTTTTATATGTTTTATATGAAGAAATAAGTGAGGTAGGTCTAAGTGTGCTATAGATATAGTGTCCCTGGTCCTGATGCTGTTAAAAAAACTTTTCAGGTTAAAATAGGTGAAGATTTTCAAAGAAGATATCATGTTGGTGCTTTTGAGAATGTTAAACTACCAGTTATTACTAATCAGGATCCACATCAGGTTCAGCTTTTCAAATGGGGGCTTATACCATTCTGGGTAAAGGATGAAAAAACTGCTTCTGAGTTTAAAGATAGAACTGTTAATGCTAGATCTGAAACTATTTTTGATAAACCTGCTTTTAGATCATCAGCTGGTAAACAACATTGTTTGGTAATTGCCGATGGTTTTTTTGAGTGGAGGTACTATAATGGTAAAAATTATCCTTATTATATTAAATTGAAGGATCGTGAGGTTTTTTCTATAGCTGGTTTGTGGGATCGCTGGGTTAATAAAAACAGTGGCGAGGAAATTTATTCATATACTATTATCACTACTGAGGCTAATCCTTTGATGGCAATGATTCATAATAAGAAGAAACGTATGCCTGCTATACTTGATAAAAAAGATGAAGAGAAATGGATTAAAAAAACTATTACCAAAGAGGAAACAATGGATCTGCTAAAACCTTATGATGAGAGTAATATGACTACTTATACTATATCTAAGATGATAACAGCTAAAGATATAGATGTTAATGTACCTGAAGTTTTAGAACCATTTCAGTATAATAATCTGGAACCTTTACCTAGTAAAAAAAGTCTTTTTTAATACATTTGGTGACCCTGATGTATAGTTTATATATTACTGTTTAACATCTGTTGAATGATTATTATAAATATCGATAATAAAATAAAAAATATCAGAGCGGCTCTTAAGAACAGTGGTCTAGGTTCTGATAATGATAATAAGATTTTTCATTCTCATAGGTTACAGAATCTTTTCAACTTTCTTAGCACGTAAACCTTTTAGATGACTATATGGTTCAAATTCATCTCTATCGCCTCATTAAAGGTCTAGATCAAAACAATCGTTTAGATGATGATTTAACAAATTGTTGTTTTTATCATATTTATTTTTAATTTTGTTGCATATACTATACATAAGATTTAAATTCAGATAATTTATATAATTTTATAAGATAAGAAAGAGTTTTATTAAGGGTGGAGGTAAAAAAAGATGAATAAAAAAATAATTTTAGTAATTTTTACGATGCTTATAATTCAGATAGCAATTCCAAATATAGGAATAGCAAATAATGATATAGAAAATTTTCATAATATTGTTATAAAACCTTTATCTGTAAATTCAACACAAATAAGACAACCAGCAGAATTTGAAAGGATGGAATCTGTCCTTATTCGTTACCCTTTTAAGATTCCCTATGACTTAATTGCTGAGATGGCTGAAGATATAGAAGTTATAACAATTGTGGCAAGTGAATCAGAAATGAATGATGTTGAAAATCTCTATCAAGATAATGGTGTAGATATCAATCATACAATTTATTTGATTGCTCCTTCAGATGGTTGTTGGACTCGTGATTACGGCCCTTGGTTTATTTTTAATCAAACAACTAATAATCTAGAAGTCGTTGATTTTGAATATAATCGTCCAAGGCCAAATGATGACAATATACCATATATATTTGCACTTAATCAAAGTTTATCATATAACTACATGGACATTATTCATACTGGTGGTAACTATATGACTGATGGACAAGGAATATCTATAT
>JALHTX010000216.1 GCA_022866015.1 Thermoplasmatota archaeon | reverse complement strand
AGGTTTGATAAGATCCGAAGCATGATCACCAATTATCCTCCCAGCACGAAGCTCAGGTTCATGAAGATCACCAGTAGTATCACGATAAGGTAAGTCAGTAACTCGAACGGATTCAAGAGTAACAGCTTTTGGATAATGTTTGGAGAACGCAGGGATAATCTCTGTTTCTCCAACAATCAGAAGATAACCAGTACTGTTCCATCCCTCGCATAATTTATCACTCCAGAAACCACCATAATCTATTAAATCATCAAGTAATACTCTAAGAGTATCATCTATCAGAAGGCTCTCGTCAGGTATAAGTTCCAGATCCCACACATCGACCATATCTGAAAAATCATATCCAACAAGGATCTCATCCCAGTCATCACCATCAATATTACCACAGGTTAACCCTTGTTTATATTCAGTTTGATAATTTTTTGTATAATGCTCCCAAAGAGCGTCTTCATAAAAATTATAAAAACGAAAGCTGGTGTCTTCTTCCATCAGCAATATCTCTTCTATTTGATCGCCATAAACATTACCACAAGTACATCCAATGAATGGATAATCAATGGGAAATCCAATAACCTTAAATGTATCCGGAATGGGAGTATACACATTTGAGAATATTGTCACTTCTTCTTTGCTTCGTGCATGAATTATTTCATCCTCTCCATCATTATCAAGATCTCCACAATAAAGAAAATCACCTGTTTTGAAATATGAGGTATAACTTTCTTTACGTACCCCCCAATAATAATATACATCTAAATTATGAGTTTCACCTCGAGCAACAAGAAATTCACCAGTATGAGCATCTCCTACAGGATAAGGTTCATTACAGTTAAGTTCACCATAGGCAAATTTATCATTAGAAATATCAAATTCAAAAATATATGGGAGCGTGATTTCCCATGGACCACCATTATAAATAATATCTGTTAAATGAGTATTAAACCATTCTCGGTGAGTATTATTTATCGCAGCTAGTATTTCATCCAAACCATCACCATCTATATCACCAAATGCAAATTCATTATCTTTGTTAGATGTTTCTTGATTAATATCTATATCAAACATCATAGCTTCATCATGTCCAATAGGAAGATATTTCAAAAAATAATGATTAGCAGCCCAATCATAAGTTGCTATAATAACACTATCTAGACTACTACAAGCTTCACAAACATGTATTAATTGATGACCCGTGTATAAGCGATCACCCCAATAGAAATTAACATTTTCTATCGTATCGAAAACTACACCATCTGCACCAACAAGTTCAATCTTATTTGGATTAATATTTCCAATATTTCCAATGACAATATCATCATGATTATGATCTGAAAAGAAACGACCAACAGCAAAACCATAACCTTGATTATAATCCATATGTTTAGGATAACCATCCATCAATTCTAATTTTTGGTCTTGCGTCCAATACAGTATTAATAGATATTGCTGGTTAGCTGTTGCAAGAATTATTTCATCTTTTCCATATCCATCTCCATCAATATCACCACAAGCTAAGGCATCATATTTTGGATTAACATAGATGGAACCAATGTCGATCTTGAAGTGTTCATGCGACAAATACCCTTTATACAATCCCGTATATGTATAAGAAATAATAGTAATAGTTATATAATTATGATAACCATATTCAATTGGTCCTAATATAATAACTTCATCTTTACCTTCACCATCAATATTACCACAAGAAAGCATATAATTCTTAGTAAATGTTATATCATGAAGAGTTAGCTTGGCTTGAGGTTTTTTATCCCATTGATTGGCATAGTCTGTAAACCCATAACCAAATTCAATATGCCCACAAGGTTCTCTAAATTTGTAAAGAATACCTGGATCATCCTGCCAAACAATATGAATCATATCATTTCTATCGATACATAAAGTAGGTGAATCAGGACCACGAACATTATTAGTATATACTGAGTCTACTATTTCAGT
>JALHTX010000215.1 GCA_022866015.1 Thermoplasmatota archaeon | reverse complement strand
TATAACTATTTCGTCAATGGCTACTGAGATGGGTGGTATAATTATTTTATTTACTTCAAATCAGGAGTTGAAGGCTGACTTGGATGCAGTTTATGAAAAAACTTTTGAAATTGATATCTCAGGTTTGAATCCTCTTATTTCCCGTCCCGGTCATCCTGATGATGTTGTTAGTGTTCATGATATAAAAGGTGTAAAAGTTGATTCTGGTTTTATAGGGAGTTGTACAAATGGTAGAATGGACGATATGCGAAGAGTTGCAAAAATACTCAAAGGACGAAAAATTGCACCGGGCCGTATTCTAAAAATTGTCCCTAGTACTGATAAAATCTGGAGACAATGCTTAAAAGAAGGTTTGATTAAGATTTTTAAAGACGCAGGGGCTCTTGTCGGATCTGCTGGTTGCGCGGGTTGTGCAGCAGGTCAAATTGGGCAGACTGGTTATGGAGAAGTATCTGTTTCTTCGGGTAATCGTAATTTTATTGGAAAACAAGGGAAAGGAGAAATTTATCTAGCAAGCCCTGAAACTGTTGCAGCATCGCTTGTTGCAGGTTTTATAACAACTGCTGATGAAATACCAAAGAAACCCGAAACTGTTTTTATCTCTAATAAAAAAAATTATGAGGCTAAAATAAAACTTAAGAAAATAGTGTCTCCTTTAAAGGTTGAAGGTCGGGCTTGGGTTATCAAAAAAGATAATATAGATACAGATATGATTTTTCATAATAGATATCTAGCTATAACTGATATATCTGAAATGGGTCAATATACTTTTGATAATCTCGAAGGTTACAAAGATTTTGCAAAAAAGGCTAAACCTGGAGATATTATAATTGTTGGTAAAAATTTTGGTTGTGGTAGTTCACGTCAACAGGCAGTTGATTGTTTTAAAAGTCTTGGTATAAATGTTATTATTGCTGAGAGTTTTGGTGCAATATATGAGCGCAATGCAATAAACAGTGCAATGTCGATTATGATTGCAGAGGATGTTTTAAAAAAAATAAATGATAAAGATGAACTTTTTATTGATTTTAAAAATGGTGAAATATTTGATAAAACACAAAATAAAAAATATATGGGTAAACCTTTTTCAAAGTCCCAACTTGAAATATTTACGAGGGGCGGTTTACTTATTTAATTTCTTTTTTTAAAAATTTTTTTTAATTTGAATTTTGTAGTGCCTATAAGTAATCGATCGGTTTTAAACACCCACACCACGATACTTATTGTAATGATAGCAAAAATAGCTACATAAATAATGCCACTAATCACCAAAATATAATCATGGAAAAGTAACGCTCGAGGTGCTAACATCGGATGGGAAAACGGAATGGCAAACGTTATAATCTTCAATGCTAAGGGAAGGGTATCAAAATCTGTAAACAAAGTAATGAACATCGGGATCATGGCAAGCATCGTGATAGGAAAAGTAAGTGTCGTTGCACTTTTGTAATTCTTCGCAAAAGTTCCAATAAGCATACAAAGTGAAAGTCCAGCGATGAGTGCTATAAATAAGGAAATACCAATCCAAATAAAATCAACAGAGGTCAGTGCAAGACCATAAGATGCAAGACTAACTCCGCCTGATACCTGAAATCCTGTGAAATAATTTTGCATACCTACCATATAAATCACAGCTAGTAACAACCCAATTACTGCTGCTGCAATTATTTTTCCAGAAACAATACTAGTCCGTTTAACCGGTAAAGTCAGTAATGTTTCAAGGGTTTTGTTCTCTTTTTCCAATGCCATTGACGTAATAACGATGCTTCCAGCCATAATAATAATCATCATTATCACAATAGGGATTAGTAATGAGTGAGACGACAGCATCCCTAAAATAATATTTGGTGAAACTCCGACAAACTCACGGTTTTTGAAATAAGTTGTTTCAAGTCGTTTGGTAGGAGATAGAACGAACGATGCATTTACTGAGGAATTTGTTTTGATCAGCTCCTTAGATATATTCGTATTAATCAAGATAATCAACGATTCAAGAGAACTTGATGAGATGGTATCCATGAGTCCTGCTCCTTTCATAATCCAATATATCTG
>JALHTX010000214.1 GCA_022866015.1 Thermoplasmatota archaeon | reverse complement strand
TAATTACCTTTAGCGGTATATGTGTGTGTTTGTGTTACTTCACCTGGGCTAACTGGTCCAAGCCAACCTGTATCAGAGCCGTCTCCCCAAGAGAATATATAATAGAGTTGGTCGCCATCTGGGTCAGTAAGCATTGCTTTAAATGAGTAAGTAGCACCAACTACACCTTCTTGAGGTCCACTTACATCAGGTCTGCCTGGTGGAGAGTTAGGTTCTGCATAAATTGTTGCAGTATCAGTTCTATCTACGACTAATGATAATACACCACACCAGATATATCCATAAGCATGTGCAAAGTTAGTACATCCACCGCAATCAGATCCACCAGTTACTTTTACTCTGAATATTATTTCTATACTCTCACAATCAGTTATATTCTGTGTTACATTCCACCAAATGGTTTTTTTATCAGCTGAAACATCAATTTCTGTACCTGCTGGTGATTGTATAGTTTTATCATATTCTAGAAGACAGCAAAGTTCATCTAAAAATGATGCATTGGTAAGATTATCGTTTCCATAATATGTTAACTTGAGTTTGAATAGGATATAGTCTCCTTGGGTAGTATATACTTCTTCGCCCCAATTTGGAGGTTGAACATCTGGACTTACAGTTTTATTGAAATCACCAGGTAAGGCTATACAATTGATATCTACACAATCTTTTCCATAATAACCATTATCACAGTTACAACCCCATAACCATGCTTCGACACAATTTTGTATTATATGGCTGTCTTCACAATATTTAATTACTGTTGCATCGAATTCAATTATTACGCTATCACCGTATATAAGTCCAATTGATTTATTTGTCCAGCTGAAATATATTGAGCCTTCAGGAACTACAACTACTGAACCGGTACAACACATTTCGACGGTATCACCTTCTGTATATATATCTGGATAGTATATCGAACCTGGAGTTATTTCATTTCCAGCTATTTCAATATAAAGATTATCTGAGTAGTTTAGACATTCCATTGGAAGTGTATCATTGACTACTAAACATTTCATCATATCAGTTCCAAAATATGTTAGATTTATTCTAAATCTTACAGGTTCACATCTTTTAACATATGGTATTTCATCTACCCATTCACCTGTGTCTGGATGTCTAACCTTTTTATCGACAATAAAATGTTTTTCTACAGTGATTGTTACATTATCTTCATCAAATAATTGTTGATTACAAGTAACATTTGCAAAATTTTTGCCAGTAATTTTCATTCCTATAGTATTTACTGTTGCGTTAAATAAGATAATTTTTGATGTATGTGCTGGAATTGTACCAAGATTCCATGTTATTATCCTATTTATAGTATCAATCAAAGTATAACTAGGATAATATTCAATAGGTGTTATAAACTCAGGATAACTATCTTTTACTATTACACCTGTTAAATTGGTAGGTCCAACATTATTTACATCTATTCTAAAATGTAGAGTTTCGCCTTCATCTGTACTAATATTATGTACATATTGGCTTTTGACAGGATCCCATACTCTTTTGATTAAATTAAGTTCTGGTTCTTCACTAATAGTTATGGTTAAAGTATCAAAGGCTATAAGATTAACTCCACCTGTACAAACTTCATTCCAAAGCACTGTGGCGTTATTTTCTTGAGGCATTGGAAGTGTTGATTCAACAACTGTTGCATTATATTTTATTACTAAGCTTTCTGTATCGTTTAGAGGTTTTGCCCCGAAATCCCAATATAAGGTTTCATTTGGGTCATCTGTCCATGAATATAAATTAGGTATTGCTGATCCAATATTATAATCTAGGCAGTCTGGTAGAGAATCATTTACTCTTATAGCATATGCATAATGGAATCTAGGAAGACCTGAATTATTATGATATGTTAGAGTAATTCTAAACTCTAGAGTGTCGCCAATGCTAGCACTTATTGGTCCTTCAGACCATGTATTCCCATTAAATACTTCTTTTATTACTTCCATCTGTCCATGTGTTCCAGTAGTGTCAGCACTTACTGATGTAACTACTGAGATGCTGGAGAAGATTAAACAAAATATTACGAAGATACTAGCCCCATTTTTTTTTGCCTTTTTCATTTTCTTTATTCCCCCATTTATAATTTTTATTAACTATTTCGTATTTGAATGATAAATTATAATGTATTTAGTAGTATATAGATATTTCTATTTAATTCAACAATTTAAATATATCTAATAAAATAATAATATCCCACATATAAACTTTATTAATATTTATTATAATTTTATTTTTACAATATAAATTTTAACATTATTTTTATTTTAACATTATTTTTAACTAGATTTAACTAAATTTAATATATTATAAAAATAATAAATGATATACTATTGTTTAATTATAATATATATAATCTTTTGTAATCTAGACTAGAAATTGATAAAATTAATAAATTCTACATTAAAAATTAAAAAAGTTAATAAATATTTTAATGTTTAATAAGAATATATAAATTGTTTTGTAATATAGAATTATAGAATTAATAATTTTACATTAATTTTTAATTGCATTATGATATTTTTGCAAAAAATTATTTTATTATATATCATTTATTTTTTTTTAACTCTTAGATTTTAAAAATTTGAAATTTGAAAAAAAAAGTATTATTTTTTAGAAGCAAACCTTATATATTTATAGTGTAATACAATATATAAATTTATATAATATAATATAATAGTGATATAAAAATGACTTTTGATAAATTTTATATACTAGTTTTCACATATCAAATATAATCTTCAATTCTAAATATTGAATGTGGGGGAATTGTAGAGAAGAGGTGAATATATAAAATGAAAGATAGAAAGAAATATTTTTTGAAAGACGCCGTTGTTGTGCTAATTGCAATATTTATGGT
>JALHTX010000213.1 GCA_022866015.1 Thermoplasmatota archaeon | reverse complement strand
ATATGTTCACAGAGACTACCTATAATGCTCCAACGTTTCAGTTTATAGAAAATCAGATTGAGAAGAGTCAGGATGTTATCCTACTTCTTGGGTATTATGACGTTGAAGGGGGTGGTGGTAAGCTTGTAGATCAAAAACAAACAGCATTCAACAACCCTGAGTATATACCACCCGTCCCTGAATATCTCTGGCAGATGTTTATACCAACGGTCAATGTTTTAGATGCTGTGAATGTCACATTAAGCGGACCAGTTCCTTCTACTGTAACTGTTTGGGTTTATAACGCTAATTGGGCTCTTTTAGGTTCGTCATCTATGCAGTTGCAACCAACTGCTGTACCTACATGGTTCCAATTCCATTTTAGTAATTCTATACCACTGATACCAGGTCAGCCATATTTTATATCCTTGTCCAGTAGCTCCCAGAATCCACCTTGGATGTGGTGGTATTGGATGGGCCCTCCAGATAAATATTTAGGGCCGGGGACTTCATCATTATCTCCTGATTCAGATTTTACTTTTAAAACAGAATATAAACAAACATCTCAAATTTCAAGAAAAGAAGGTCATTACGTAACTTGTGCTGGTGTAAATTCAGCAGCATCAAAGATTGGTTTTAGTGACCCTGCTCGTAATACTATAAATCCGGTGGCGAGTGACCATAATGATGCAAAAAACATATCCCATGATGAGTATACTATTTCATCAGTAAATGTTCCTATTGCAAGTTATAAATGGTGGTTACCTAATTTCCCATCAGGTTATGATTATACCGTTGTGGAACAGGCAATAGTCATTTGCCCTAAACCAAGTGTCGATATCGATAAAAAGGTTTGGAACCCATCTGCAAAGCAATGGGTTGAAGAAATAAATGCAAGCGTTTGTACTAATGTCAAGTTCAATATCACATTACATAATAATGGTGGATATAATCTCACTAATATAGTAGTAATTGATACTTTACCTGTTTGTCTTGAATATGTTAAGGGGAGTGCAAATCCACAGGAAACAGAGATTATTGGTAATAAAATTAAATGGACATTTACTGGACCACTTGAATATTGTAATACGATTACGATAACTTTTGAGGCTCATGTAATATCTGAAGGTTTGAATATTAACAACGTTACAGTTAATGCTAACTCAGTTGAAGGTAGTGCTGAAGATTATGATACTGCTGTTGTCCATGGTACGATAAAACGTATAGCTGATCTAGAGTGTACTGGAAGTCTCAGTTGGTCAAGGATAAAACAAGGTTCCACTGTTTATGGTAATTTTACAGTTAAGAATATTGGTGAGAGCGGCTCACTTCTCGATTGGGCGATTAGCGAACATCCTAGTTGGGGAACATGGACGTTCAAACCATCAAAGGGATCTAATCTAACACCAGAAGCAGGAGAAATAACAGTCCAAGTGACTTTGGTGGCACCAAAAGCAAAAAGCATACCCTTGGCATATTATCTTGATAATACTGAAGAGTTCACAGGTAACGTAACGATAATAAACCAGGAAAATCCAAGTGATAAAGAAGTAATACTAGTATCTATAACAGTATCAAAAAGCAAGGCATTTACGTTCCTTAAAATATATGAATATATAATTTATATTTT
>JALHTX010000212.1 GCA_022866015.1 Thermoplasmatota archaeon | reverse complement strand
TGCAGCTCTTATAAGAGTGCAGAATGGTATAACATGTCATCTTACAAATGTCACGTATATAACCTAGCAGACATGCTGGAAGCCACCTGATGATGCAGTGGCTTCCAGGTGCTGAACGCCTTTTGTTTTGTAATTTAAAAGGGATAGGGTGATGTATGATGAAAAAATAAAGTTTTCAAAACGGGAAATCTTTAATCCCCTAAATATAGGTGTTTACATTTATAAAAATATAAGTATTAGTTTTTTATTTTTTATAATATTAAAAAACATTTAAAATATTATATCAGAGGAGAAAAATACATGAGTGATCTAAGGAGCCTTTTTAGAACCCTTGGTGGAATATTCATACTCGTGGGCTTTATCACCCTTATCTGTTTAGTTGTACCACTATATTTTGGTGAATATGGTTCTAATTGTAAGTATGATGCTATTACTCCAATTTTGATTACTTCTGCTGTTTTCTTTTGTTTTGGTTTTCCTTTTTATTATTTGTTTCGTAAAGCAGATCATGCAAATTATAAAAGTGCTATGATCACTGCAGCACTTGCCTGGATTATAGTTCCTGCTATTGGTATTATACCTTTAATTTTGATACCTTATAATAAAGAAACACTTGTTCATATGTCTCCTCTTTCAGCATTTTTTGAATCGATGTCTGGTTGGACTGGTACTGGTCTTACAATGGTCGATAAGGAAAATCTTATACCTTATACTCTTCAGTTTTGGCGTTCTTTTATCCAATGGATTGGTGGTGTAGGAGTAATTGTTTTGACTCTTAGCATTCTAGCTCGTCCTGGTACTGGTTCATTCGTACTTTATAAAGGTGAAGCTCGAAGTCAAAAAACTCATCCGTCTGTTGTTTCAACGGTTCGTACAATATGGTGGATATTTTTATTATATACTATAATTGGCGTTATTGCTTTGACTATAATTGGTTTTGTAACTTCTGATGGTATGACTCCATGGGAATCATTGAATCATGCCATGACAGCTATTGCAACTGGTGGTTTTGGTGTTACCGATGATAGTATCACTAGTTTTGGAGCAATTAGTCAGATAGTTATTTTAATTCTTATGGTTCTTGGTGCGATTGCTTTTGCTGCTCATTATGATCTTTTGAAAGGTCATATTAAGAAGTTTTTATCTGATGTGCAGTTTAAAGCGATAATTGCTTTGATAATAATGGGAGTTATTGGTCTTACTTATATTAATTTAAAATTACCTGAGGTTAATGGAAATATTTTGTATTCTCTAAAAATATCTGGTTTTCAGTTTACTTCTGCCATAACAACTACAGGTTTTCAATCTGTTAATGTTATAGGTAGTCCCGAGGGCTGGAGTGAAATTGCAGTGCTGATACTTGCTTGTGCAATGATTATTGGTGGTGCTGCTGGTTCTACAGCTGGTGGTATTAAACTATTCCGAGCAGTATTATTGTATGACGGCGTTAGCTGGAGGATTAAAAGAGCAACTTCTACGCCTCACAGGGTTTTTGTTCATAAACTTGGTGATAGATATCTTAAAAATGATGAGGCTATGGATCTAATTAATGAAGCTGCTATTATTTCTTTTATTTGGGTTATTTTTTTATTTGTTGGAATCTTTGTGCTTGGTGTAGTATATATAAATGAGGCAAATTATAGACTTAGTGATATAATATTTGAGGTATGTTCAGCACAAGGAAATGCTGGTCTTACAACAGGTATTACTCATATGGGTATGCCATCGATTGCAAAAATTATGCTTATTTTTAATATGTGGATAGGTCGTCTTGAGATTATACCAGTAATTGTACTTGTAAGATCATTATTTGGTTTAAAAAGAAATATACGTTAAAATTATTTTTTATACTAATTTTATTTCCAAAAACAGTGGTAAGGTACCATTTTCCGCATTTTTACTTTTTTACATGAGAAAAACTATAATTTTTTACTGGTAAATACAAGTTCTCTTTCCAACGGGAGCATAACCTTTTTTCTCATGTTGGATGGCTAAATTTATGAAAATTTTATGTAACAAAATTAAAAAAATATAGTATAAAAACAACAAATTGTTAAACTGATTTCATTTAAAAAAAAGAAAAAAAGATTATTGGATATTTATAATATAACCAAATCCATAATAGAAAAAATCATAAGAATTAGTAAATATATCATACGTAAAACCAATCTTTGCTGTCCAAGAATAAGAAAAAGTAATGTTCAAAAATGAGAAATCTTCTGGATAATCATATCTCACACTAGGTTGACCCGGTGCAGTTATCTCAATATAACCATCACCTTTAGATGGAATAGAACCAAAGCTTAAATTCACAATCCAGAATTTACGCCCATATTTATTAGGTGGAAAGCCAATGTCCCATCTAACTGCATCATAGTCTAAAAAAGAAAAATGACCATCAATACGAGCTTTCGTATATGTTTTACTTTCTGCTGTAGGTGATATAAGACTTATTCCAATAATCAACAATATTATGCTTATCGCCAATATCCTCATTTTCATATTAAAATTTTTTACCTCCACCTCTCACAGATTCACATTTAAATAGAGATATATAAAAACTATGCTAATAACTATCACATAATGACGAAATAATAAGTTTTATTTTGATTTCAATTCATAAAACAAGGTAAACTATCATAAGATAGGTCTATTTACTATATATCCTACTATATCTTCTAATTAGTATAGAATCATATCTCCTACTCTAATGCTAGCCTTCTAATTATCATATCTGATTTTCATTTTGACATTTAGACAAGCAATATTTATGTAGTATAATTAAAGAAAGAACTATAAAGAAAAATTAATAGAAAAAAATCAAAGAGGAAAAAGAGAAGGTTAAAATTATGAAAAAACAAATATTAATTTTTGGAATAACGTTAATATTTATAACAACTGGATTAAGTGGTTGCACCCAACAAGATTCATCATCTGATCAATCAACAGACCAAATAACCCTACACGTAACAGAGTCTATACAAACAATTCTTGCAAAAACTGAGACTATGGAATCAATGTATTATGAAATCATTTCATCTATAAATATGCCTCAGTTTGGAACACAGACCGCTATGATAAAAATATGGCAAAAAAAACCATATCTAAAAGCACAAACAACAAGTACAGTAAATGGTATCACAAATACAATTATGGTGATTCAACGTCCTGAAGGAATCTATAACTATGATTATGAAGAAGGTAAATATGTATTGACAACAGATAATACATCATTTGTCGCATCACTCCAATATTTTGATAATGAAATGATAAAAACATACCTGAACAATCAGACTTCAACAAACTTTGAAACAGAAATAATAGATGGAAAAAAAGCAACCATTATCCAATATACACCCCCAGATGGCGGGAATTTAATGACAATAAAAATATGGATCTGGAATGAAAAAGGAGTCCCGTTAAAAGCAACTATCGATATGAAGATGGAAGAAATTACTATGATGATGGATTTTATATTCAGTAATTATTCTTTCTCAGAAATACCAGATAGTACGTTTAGTGTCATATAATAAAAAAAAAATACATAATTGATCATTCTATGCAATCCCTCTAGCAACTATCACAATTATGTATGGAGGAACTTCTAATTCAATTTTACAAAATAAAAAAAAGAATAAGAGTTAGTTTTTTTTAGTAATAGTATAAGTTTAGTATTTTTTCAAAGAAAGGAAAACTCTGCCATTTCTATCCCAATCTAATCACATATCTAATCACAAATACTAGCCACACTTTAACCACATTTCCAATCACAAATATAACCACATTTCTAATCACAAAATAACCACAGTTAAGACCATCTACTACGTAGATGGTCTCATACCTGATTGTGATTGACATTACGACATTGTCGTTACACTGATATTA
>JALHTX010000025.1 GCA_022866015.1 Thermoplasmatota archaeon | reverse complement strand
TTGTCTTGGGACTTTTCCGGTTAATGTTTATGCTGATCTTGCTGAGAAAAAAAACCCCTTGGATATTATACTTGATGATTTTAAATCAAACAGTAATAAATCAGAGCAATATTTAAGATCTGCTTGTATTGTTTGTAATCAACCTGTTCCAATTAATGCTGATATTATTATCGGTGTTTTTGGAATGGACTTAAGTAAAGAAATATTGATTGAAACAGTCAGTGATTCTGGTGACAAAATCATTGAGGATTTGAAACTTGATTCTGCTAAAGATGTTAAAAAACGTGAGAAACACATCCAAGATTTAATTGAAAATAGAACAAAGAAATTAGATGCTTTTATCAAGGAGAAAACAAAGAATAGTGATATTGAAAGTTTAACCATTCTTTTTGATAAATGTGTAAATTGCCATAACTGCATGAATGTTTGCCCTATCTGCTACTGCACGGAATGCTTATTTGATTCATCTGTTTTTGATGCTGAGGCATATAAATATGTCAAAAAATCAGAAAGTAAAGGTTTATTTAAGATGCCTAATGACTCTTTATTGTTTCATCTTGGACGCATGAATCATATGATTCTTTCATGTGTAAAATGTGGTCTTTGTGAGCAAGGTTGCCCTATGAATATTAATCTTATGGATGTTTTTATTCCAACTGCTGAAAATGCTCAAAAAGAGTTTAAATATCATCCTGGTAAAGACCCCAAGGAAAAAGTTCCAATGATTGTTTATCGTGAGGATGAATATGTTGAAGTTGGGGAAAAATAAATATGAAAATTGTTGACACAAAAAACATTGATCCGAATTTCAAATTCGAAATAGCAAAAGAAGAAGGTGGCAAAGGAATCTTAAAATGTTTTGCTTGTGGATCATGTACTGCTCGCTGTCCTGAGATGGATGTTAAAACTGAGTGGAATCCTCGTGTTATCATTCGTAAGGCTTTATTTGGTTTAAAAGATGAAGTGTTATCAAATGAATTTATCTGGATATGCAGTTCTCATTATCTATGTCTTGAGAAATGCCCGCAGAAAGTAAATGTTAAAGAAGTTATGAATGCTGTGCGTAATGCTCGTCTTAATGAAGAACAAACTGAGGATGCAACTGGTAAAAAATCAAAGAAAACACTTGATTTTGATTTTAAATACAAAATAGTTAAGGATGAATCAGGTAAAGATTTGTATGAGTGTTTCTCATGTGGTACTTGTACTGCTGGTTGCCCTGAACGTGAGCTTAATGATTTGTACTCGCCTAGAAAGGTTATTAAAAACGTTCTTTTAGGTAATAAAAAAGATGTTTTTGATAATCGTTTTGTTGAGATTTGTTCTACGCATCATCGCTGCTTTACACAATGTCCACAAGGTGTAGAAATCCCTCATCTTATGACAGCGATACGCAGAATTGCTGAAAAAAATGGTTATGTGAGGCCTTAGAATAACTATGGTGAAAAAAACAGAAAAAATAGGTGCTGTTGCAGTTGTTGGTGGTGGTATTACTGGTGTACAGTCATCTTTGGATTTAGCTGATATGGGTTTTAAGGTTTATCTTTTGGAAAAAAGCCCTACTATTGGCGGGGTTATGGCTCAGCTTGATAAAACCTTTCCAACAAATGATTGTAGTATGTGTATTCTTTCGCCTAAGCTTGTGGATTGTTCACGTCATCCAAATATTGAACTTATAACTATGGTTGAAGTTTCCAAAATAGAAGGTGAACCTGGGAATTTTACTATTACCGCTACTCAGAAACCACGTTATATAGATATTGAAAAATGTACAAGCTGTGGTGACTGTGCTAGTGTTTGCCCAATAAAACTTCCTAATGAATTTGAGTTTGGCTTATCTATTAGAAAAGCAACATATAAACCGTTTCCGCAGGCTATACCTAATTCTTATGTAATTGATAAAGAAGGAGATGGCAAACATCGTGGTTGTGTAGAATGCGGAAAATGCGTAAAAGAATGCAAAGCTGGTGCTATTAATCATGACGAGAAACCAAAAAATCTTAAACTTTCTGTTGGTGCAGTAATTATTGCAACAGGTTCAAATCCTTTTGATCCAGAAGTTAAACCCGAGTTTGGTTATAAAAAATATCCAAATGTTCTAACAAGTATTGAATTTGAACGTATTTTATCTGCATCTGGTCCTTTTGAGGGTAAAATCATCAGACCTAGTGATAAAAAACCTCCAAAAAAAATTGCTTGGATTCATTGTGTTGGTAGTAGGGATAAACAAGTTGGAAATGAATACTGCTCGGCGATGTGTTGTATGTATACTGCAAAAGAAGCAATCATTGCAAAAGAACATGACAACAACATTGAGCCAACTGTTTTCTATATCGATATTAGATCTTTTGGTAAAGATTTTGACAAATATATAGATAGAGCAAAAAAAGAACAAGGTTTGCGATATGTTCGCTCTAGGATTTCTGAAATAACTGAAGATCCTAAAACAAAGGATTTAATAATCAGATACGAAGATGACAAAGCACAACTTAAAGAGGAACGTTTCAACCTTGTTGTATTATCAGTTGGTCTTTGTATAACAAAAACCCGTCGTGATGAACTTACAAAAAAACTTGGTTTTAATGTTAACGATTTTGGTTTTATAGAAACAAACCCTGTAGATCCCGTTGTTATAAAACCAGGTGTTTTTGCCGCTGGTTCATTTGTTGAGCCTCAGGCAATACCTGAAAGTGTTATGCATGCATCAGCTGCTGCTGCAAATGCTGCAGCGTTACTAAAAGATGCCCGTAATACTTTAGTTAAAGAAAAAAAATATCCGGCTGAGAGAGACGTAACACTTGAGAAACCACGTATTGGTATTTTTATATGCCACTGTGGAATAAACATAGGCGGGGTTCTAAATATAGATGAGATAGTAAAATATACAAAAAACCTTGACTATGAAGTTTATGCAGATGCTAATTTGTATACCTGTTCTGAAGATACTCAACGAAAAATAGCTGATGTAATAAAAAAGCACAACCTGAATCGTTTAGTAGTAGCTGCTTGTACTCCTCGTACTCATGAGCCGCTTTTTAAAAATAGTTTACGCGAGGCAGGTCTTAATCCTCATCTTTTTGAAATGGCAAACATTCGTGAACAATGTTCCTGGGTGCATAGTGATAAACCAGAATTAGCGACAGAAAAAGCAAAAAAACTAATTGAGATGACTATTGTAAAAACAAGGTTTTTACAGCCAATATGTGAATCACAGATACCTGTTACCCAAAAAGCACTTATCATCGGTGGCGGTATTGCTGGTATGACTGCTGCTCTTTCTCTAACAGATCAAGGCTATGAAATAGCCTTAATTGAAAAAGAACCAATTCTTGGCGGATATCTAAATAATATTTCTTTTACTGTTGATGGAATTGATGTTAAAAAAACACTCAAAGAAACTATTGAAAAAATTGAAAAAAACCGGTTAATTAAGGTTTTTACTAGTTCAGTTTTAGATTCATTAAATGGTTATGTTGGTAGTTATGAATCAAAAATTAAAACTACTACGGGTGTTGAAAAATTTAATCATGGTGTCATTCTTGTAGCAATTGGTGCACAAGAGTACACACCAAACTCATTTGATTATGGTAAAGATTCACGGGTTTTAACCCAATCAGAACTTGAAAAAAAACTTTCTGATATGAAACCTGGGCAAATACATGATGGTGAAGTTTTTGTAATGATTCAATGTGTTGAATCACGTGATGACACTAGACCATATTGTAGTCGTATCTGTTGTATGCAAGCATTAAAAAATGCTTTAAAAATCAAAGAAATTAATCCACGTGCTGAAGTTTTTGTTCTTTATAGAGATTTAATGACATATGGTTTTCGTGAGATTTATTACAAGCAGGCTCGTGAGAAAGGAGTTATGTTCTTACAATATGATACTACTAAAAAACCTGTAGTTCATAATGGCAATAGTTTAATTGTTAAAGTTTTTGAACCAATGCTTTCACAGAACCTAGAGATTCCTGCAGATCATCTTGTATTATCAACTGGTTTAAATCCTAATAATTCAACTGAGCATATTTCAAAAATGCTTAAGATACCTGTTAATAGTGATGGTTTCTTTTTAGAGGCTCATGTAAAACTTCGGCCTGTTGATTTTAGCACTAGGGGTATTTTTTTAGCTGGTAACTGTCATATACCTAAATTTATCGGTGAGTCAATTTATCAGGCACAGGCTGCTGCTGCCCGTGCTGCTACTATTCTTGCTCAACCTAGTCTTTCTGCTGAGCCTAATACTGCTTATGTTGATGAAGATTTGTGTTCTGGTTGTAGTCTTTGTATTTCGGTTTGCCCATATAAGGCGATTGAATCTGTAAAAGAAGTAAAAAACAATAAAAAAATAACTCATGCTAAGGTTAATGAGGCTCTTTGTATGGGTTGTGGTTCATGTGTTGCAGCATGTCCATCTGGTGCTATGCAACAGCGTGGTTTCAAGGATAAACAACTTATGCCTATTATTGATGAAACAGTTTAAATCAATCTTTTTTATTTATTTTAAATAATGAATATTGTTAGAAGATTACTTTCTTATTATTTTGATATATTAAACCATGATAAATATGCAAGATACTTGTTATGTAAAAGAAGTCCTGCATCATTTGATAAATCTGACTTAACTGAAAATCTCTGGAAAACACATGATGATTTTTTAAAAAAACAAAAATTATGTGACTTTGAATTAGATATCTCTTTACTTGATCTTAAAATTGAGCTTGCAAGTCGTATTTTTATGAGATGCAACTTTTGTGAAAATAAATGCAATGTTGATAGAAACAAAACTAAAGGAAAATGCGGTGTTAAACAGTCTAGGGTTGCATCCGAGTTTTTACATATGAGTGAAGAAAGTTTTCTTGTTCCATCTCATACTATTTTTTTCTCAGGATGTACATTTAGTTGTGTTTTTTGTCAAAACTGGGATATAAGTCAAAAAAATTGTGGGGTATATGTTGAACCTTCACAGCTTGCAGATATTATTCATAGTAGAAAACAGCAAGGTTCAATCAATGTAAATTGGGTTGGAGGTGACCCAACTCCAAATATTTTTTATATTCTTAAAACTTTGAAAAAAATGAATGTTAACCTCCCACAAATCTGGAATTCCAACATGTTTTGTAGTTTGGATACTATGAATCTTTTGAATGGAGTTTTTGATGTGTATCTTACTGATTTTAAATATGGAAATAATAACTGTGCAAAAAAGCTTTCACAGATTGATAAATATTTTGAAACAGTATCTCGTAACCATAAAATTGCTTATGAAAATGGTGAAATAATTCTTCGTCATCTTGTTATGCCCAATCATTTTAATTGCTGCTCAAAACCGATATTGGATTGGATAATTAAAAACATTCCAAACTGTGTTGTAAATATTATGGCGCAATATAGACCAGAATACAAAGCTATTAAATTTGAAGATATCTCACGGTCTGTTTCTGCTGATGAATTCTATGACGTTAAAAAATATGCAAATAAAATCGGTATTAATCAAATCTAAAAAACTATTTTTTAAATGAATTAATTATTTGCCTTGATCTAATCTTTCTTCAATATCATATTCTATTTTTTTATATCCCCTGGTTTTAGATTGTTTGTTTAAGTTTGTTTATTCTGTCTCTTATCTTTATTGCTTTTTCAAAATCAAGATTATCTGCTGCATCCCTCATTTGTATATCTAGGTCTATTATTATGTTAGGAATATCTTTTTTAGGTATATATTTAACGTCTTTTATATCAACTATTTTTTCTTTTATCGGTTTTATTATCGTCTCTGGAGTAATGTTGTGTTTTTTGTTAAACTCTATTTGTATTTTTCTTCTCCTGTTTGTTTCTTCTAAA
Organism: Thermoplasmatota archaeon; assembly: GCA_022866015.1. Lineage (GTDB taxonomy): Archaea > Thermoplasmatota > E2 > DHVEG-1 > DHVEG-1 > PFL35. Next base: position 410 of record JALHTX010000025.1, on the reverse strand, counting down.
GCATTCTGGATTGAATCTGTTTTTTTATCTGCATATAATATTACTTTAGAATTAACATTTCTTGCTGCACGACCGATAATCTGAATTAAGCTTCTGTGATCTCTTAAAAAACCTTCTTTATCTGCATCAAGAATTCCAATTAATCCTACTTCGGGTATGTCTATTCCTTCACGAAGTAGGTTTATTCCTACAAGTACATCAAATGTTCCAAGTCGTAGTTGTCTTATTATCTCTGAGCGCTCAAGTGTATCTATCTCTGAGTGTAAGTAACGGGTTTTGATGTTTTTTTCAGCAAGAAACTCTGATAACTCTTCTGCGAGACGCTTAGTAAGTGTTGTTACTAAAATTCTATTTTTTTGTTTTACAGTTTTATTAATTTCATTTATTAAATCATATATTTGACCTTTAAT
>JALHTX010000211.1 GCA_022866015.1 Thermoplasmatota archaeon | reverse complement strand
TAAAATTGGATATATAAATGCTCAATCTATGATTAGTATCAGAATGTATGAAAAGTTTAGTGAAATATGGGACGGATGGAGTAAAAACATTTTTTTAGGAGCTATTCAAAAACGGAAAATAAAATCAAATTTTCTTCAAATCTTAATACTATTTGCTTTATTATTTGCTCTGTTTGAATTACTTATTTTACCTTTTTCTTTAATGATAAGTTCATTGTTACTTTTTCTTAATATAAAATCATTGTCATGGATGTACTTATCATTATTTGCATTATTAATATGGTCAGTCTCAATATTAATATCAGTTTTTGTTCAAAGAATTTATCATATCGGTAAAGCGAGGTATGCTCCTTTAGAATTGGTACTTGGTGGAATTATTGTAATGGGGATTTTAATAAATTCTGCCTTAAAGACCATGTCTAGAAAAGGAGTGACTTGGAAAGGAAAAAAATATCCTGTTGAAGGATAAAATATATAAATTATGTTATAAAGAAAACAATGCATACTTCATTTAAAAAGCAGGTAAGTAATTTGCATAATCAAAAGAAAAATATGATTTCCGTATTCATAACAGAATTTATTAGAATAAAGGATGTAATGTTATGGTGTGTAATTTCTTTTGGCGGTTTTATTTTAGGATTGTCCTCTTTGGATTTATCTAGTAACCTAATACCACTATTAGTTTTTCTAACGTCCACCTTTTTTATTATGTCATTTACATTTGCAATAAATAACTATTATGATATTGATTCCGATAAAAAAAATCCCCGGAGAATGCATATTAATGCAATTGCCTTGAACCGGATTTCAAAAAAAACCGGAGGTTTTCTTATTATGGTATTTACAATTATTCCGTTAGTTGTTACATATTTTTTTAGAATGGAGGTTTTTATATTTTGTGCTTTTTTACTATTTTCAGGTTGGGGTTATTCAGCTCCTCCTTTAAGAACAAAAAATGTGCCTGGATTAGATGTCATATGGCATTTTTTAGGATTTTTCTTTTATGTTATATGGGGTTCTATAATCTCAGGTTCAATAGGTTTAATCAACTGGTTAGCTGCGATTTCTATCGGTATTTTTAGTTGTATTTGCCAAGTTGATAATCATATCCGTGATTACTTTTATGATAAAGATAGTGGTACAGAGACTATTGCGGTTTGGATGGGGCTTGATAATGCAAAAACAATCTTAAAAATTCTTACAATATTTCATTTGATATTTTTAATCCCTCTTATATTGTTATACTCTTTAAGTTACTATTTTACGATTATAATTATAATCGTTATGCCTATTTTAGGTTTAATCGTATTGAGACCAAAAAAGGGTGCTTTTCCTTCTAAAAGATCCTACATTTATTACTTTACATTTTGGATTGGTGGAGCAGTTTATATAAGTTGTTTAATCTTTTATATTTGTTTTCTACTCGGTATACCAACTCTTGGTTTATTAGATTTTATTGGTTTGGCTTAATTACACTTTATTGAAAAGATTAAATATTAATGCATACGCTGAGGTCATTACGAAGAAGCACGAATAGATGAACCTTGGTGGTACTAAACTCTAAATCTCTTTTTTTCTTTTTTTGTAAATGAAATCTAAATAAAACTTATTATTTCGTCATTATGTGACAATTATTAGCATAGTTTTTATATACTTTCATTTAAATGTAAGTTTGTGAGAGGTGGATGAATATAGAAAATAAAATCTTTAGAAAAGGTTTAGCAGTTGGAGTTATTCTTTTATTTTTATGTTTGGTTTATACGCCAATTATTAATGCTGAAACCAATTCATTTAACAGTAAATCTATAAAATCCTCAGTTTATAATACATTAGATAATTATAAGGATTTCAAGGTACGTTTGTTTGCGATTGAAAGAATAAGAGGAGAAATTACGGATCTTGAAATTCTAGGAGAACATAATTACCATTTTAATATTACTAAAGTTGTTGATACATATCTCTATATTATATTTTTATGGGGTATTATACCACTTCCTCCTGTTTATCAGAAAGGCGTTTATGAGAATGCAGAATGCTTTTTAAAAATGGAGGGAAATTATCTATTCATTAAAGAAGAAATTACGGAGAATCATATTGATATTATTTATAAATGGTGGGATGAATTCTATATACCATCATTAAATTAGGAATAAATCTAGATATTATCAGTTATTTATTGTCTCGCCATTATATGACAATTCTTAGCATAGTTTTTATATACCTCTATTTAAATATGAATCTCTGAGATGTGGAGGTAATATAATGAAGAAAATATCTGCTTGTATTGTAGGAGCATTTCTATTGACATTAATTTTTACTCCTATTGTATCATCGATACATCTTGGTCTCGATAAGTCAAATACAACGACCGTTATAACCCAAAGTCCAACCAAATGGGCGGTATTGATAGTTGCTAGTGGAGGGGAAAGTTATTGGTATCATGAAATTCTTGAAAAACACGACATTCGAGATTTCAAAAGGATACTTCTAGACCATGGCTGGGAACAAGACCATATACGCGTTATTCTTGAAGAAGAAGCAACAGAAGATGCGATAATGAATACGTCAATTGAATGGTTAAACTCAAACGGAGCAGATGAAGATGATCTAATTTTATACTTTTTTAATATGCATGGGTATTACCTCAACGTTGATTTACCCCCAATAGACGAACCTGATGGAAAAGATGAATTCATCTGCCCCTGGGATCCAAATGTGAATGGTTGGAATATTAATACATATATTGTCGACGATGATTTAGCAGCACGATTCAAAACACTAAAATCAAATAACATTGTCCTTGTTTTTGATACGTGTCATTCAGGGGGAATGATTGATGGAAGTAGCGATCTTGGATGTTCTGGTCGTGTTGTGTTAACATCCTGTGACGAAGATGAGGCATCGTGTATGTTTTTTGCGCGGCTTCATTGGTTGTTT
>JALHTX010000210.1 GCA_022866015.1 Thermoplasmatota archaeon | reverse complement strand
TCTTGCATCTGATTTAGCAGAGCTCTCTGGTTCAGATTATAGTAAAATACGTAATAGACTAAATAAGTTTAAAAAAACTTATGAGTATAATGTTGAGAATATATCTAAGAAAAATTTTGAAGAGATAAAAGAGTTTCTAAAACGTTGGTGTCTTTGGAAAGATTGTGAGTCTGATCCATTTCTTGATAATGAACGAAAAGCAATACTTTTTTCGATGGATAATTTTTTTGAATTAGGTTTATCTGGTTTAACTATAAGAATTAATGGGAGTATTGAGGCAATTTCGGTATTTGAAAAATATAGTTTTGATACAGCTGTTGTTCATTATGAAAAAGGTTCTCCTGATTATGATGGTATCTATAAAGCAATAAATCAGGAAACAGCAAATATTTTACAAAAAGATGTTAGGTTTATCAATCGTGAATCTGATATGAATATACCTGGTTTAAGAAAAGCAAAGATGTCCTATAGACCTCACCATATGGTAAAAGTTTTTCACCTCTACAAAGAGGATATTGCTTTTTAGCATCCCATCTATTCGTCGCATCCCGGGCAAAATAGTTCTAACTCTGTACTTTTTCTTATTAATTTGCATATCCTGCAGGTTTCTAAGATTATGTATCCATTGCCATTTTTTATTATATTTTTTGCTGATTGTTTTATTTCAATTCTGATGATTTCATCTGCTATATCTGATCTTCCTCGTTTTTTTGATAGGTATTGGCATACTGCTGCAGGTGTTATTCCTAGTTTTTCTGCGGTTTCTTTTTGGTTTAATCCATAGTCAGTAATCATGCTTTCTGCGATTTCTTTTCTTATTACAGGTAATCCATTCCACATCATGTATTCGCAAGTGGTTCGTTTCATAACGGGTAATATTTCTTAAAGTACTTAAAATTAACGACTGTTTATTTTATTTTTCTAGGAGAATTTTTTTGTATTTTTGAAAAACAATAATTTTGTTAGTTTTGTTTCATAAAACACAATTCTAACCAAAATATATAAATATAGGCGTTACATTAACAGTTGTTAATGTAATATGATACGTTACAAAAGTATTATAATTTTGTAACCCTGGGGTGAGTAAAAATTATTTAAAATTAAGTTTAAAAAAGAAGGGGTGCAAATGTGGAGAATCAATCAATTATTTAAATCCCATCCTTTCCTCCTTTCTCAAATCTTTTTTTAAATTCTCTCCACAAAAAACACCCCTCACATCCCTTTTAAATAAATGAGTAGTTACCAGATAAAAAAATATAAAGAGAAAAACATGCAACAATTAATACAAAAAATACAAGAACTCAAAAAAACAGAAATAAAAAATCAAATAGATAAAAGAATACAAGAATTCAAAAATACAAATAAAGAATCAAATGAAGAACTATTCAACGAATTATGCTTTTGCCTTCTAACCGCAAACTTCAATGCTGAAAAAAGCATTAAAATACAAAAAAATATAGGAGTATCCTTTTTAACAGATTCAAAAGAAGAACTTATAGAAAAACTCAAAAAATTTGGTCATCGCTTTCCAAATGCAAGAGCAGAATACATACACAAAGCAAAAAACTGTAAAGATAAACTAAAGGAAGTTGTATGCTTTCATGATAAAAAAGAACTTAGAGAATGGATAGTAAATAATGTAAATGGAATAGGTTACAAGGAAAGTAGCCATTTCTTGCGAAATATAGGTTTTGATGACTATGCAATAATTGATTTTCACATAATAGATTTGCTAGTAAAATATGGCCTTATAAAACGACCCAAGACAATTACGAAAAACAAATATCTAGAAATAGAAAAAATTCTTAAAAAAATTGCTGAAAAAACAAATCTTACACTTGCAGAATTAGATTTATACTTATGGTATATGGAAACAGGTAAAATATTGAAATAAATTTTTTTCGACATTTTTAGTAAAAATAATACCAAAGTTTTTTTAGAGGAAAGAAGTATCTGGGGGATGGTGATATTATTGGATTTCACGCTTACAAATGAAAAAAAATTATTCCAAAAAACAGTTAGAGAATTTTGTGAGAAAGAAATTAAACCAATCGCTTCAAAAATAGACAAAGAAGAATATTTTCCAACAGATCTTTATAAAAAAATGGGTAAAATGGGTCTTATGGGTATGACTGTTCCTCAGAAATATGGTGGAGCAGGCATTGATAGAATTAGTTACATGATTGCTCTTGAAGAAATCTCACGGGTATGTGGGTCAACAGGTATAACTGTAGAAGCACATAATTCTCTGGGCCTTGGTCATATTTATGAAAAAGGAACTGAGAAGCAACGTAAAAAATATTTACCAACGCTTACTAGTGGCAGAGCAATTGCTGCTTGGGCTCTTACTGAACCAAATGCTGGTTCTGATGCATCAGCAACTCAGACAACCGCAGTTCTTGATGGGAATGAATGGGTGATTAATGGTACCAAACAGTTCATTACAAGTGGTGATATTGCTGATGTTACAACTGTTATGGCCATGACTGATAAATCTAAGGGTGCAAAAGGTATTAGTGCTTTTATAGTAGAAAAAGATACACCGGGTTTTAAAGTCGGTCAACTTGAAGATAAACTTGGTCTGAGGGGTAGCCATACAGCTGAACTTGTTTTTGATAATTGTAGAATTCCAAAAGAAAACTTACTTGGTGAACTAGGCATGGGTTTTGTTGGTGCGATGAATATTCTTGATCGTGGTCGTACAGCTATTGGTGCTATGAGTGTTGGTATCGCACGTGGTGCTTTTGAAGATGCTTTGGAATATGCAAAACAACGTCAACAATTTGGTAAACCTATTGGTAAAAATCAGGCTATTCAATGGATGCTTGCTGATATGGCTACTGAGATTGATGCCGCCAGATTACTTGTCTATCGTGCTGCATATTTAGAAGATCAAAATGTTAGATTTACAAAGGAGGCTTCAATGGCTAAATTGTTCGCCTCTGAAATCGCTATGCGTACAACTGTAAAAGCTATTCAGATCTATGGTGGAAATGGTTATATGAGAGAATATCCTTTAGAAAGATATTATCGTGATATAAAATTATGTACTATAGGTGAGGGAACCTCTGAAGTTCAGCGTATGATTATAGCAAGACAATTAGGTTTATAAAAGATTTTTTTATAAAGGGGAAGCCATGGTTGAAAAAAAACAAAATACTGCCTACGAAAAAATTTATAAAAATTTTAAATGGGAAGTTCCAAAATACTATAATTTTGGTTTTGATGTTGTTGATAAATGGGCAGAGGATAGAACAAAACTAGCTTTAATATCGATAGATAGAACAGGTAAACACGATCGATATCATACTTTTTATGACCTAAGTATGGCATCTAATAAATTTGCTAATTTTTTACTTAAAATTGGTGTAAAAAAAGGTGATAGAGTTCTTGTAATATTGCAGAGTATTCCTGAGTGGTATATTTCTCTTATTGGTATGTTTAAATTAGGTGTGGTAGCAATGCCCGGTACTGTTCTTC
>JALHTX010000209.1 GCA_022866015.1 Thermoplasmatota archaeon | reverse complement strand
GGACTATTATTAAAATTGAAGAAGATCAAGACTTAATATGGGTTGATTGGGATAACGGTGAAAAACTAGCTCTTCTTGCAGATGTTGATAAGTTTAAGGTTATTAAAAAATAATATTTTAGAAAAACTAGAATAGTGTTTTTTGTTTTATCAGATGGTTTATATTTGCAAATTTTGTAAGTGTTGGTTCTACTCTTTCTTTTTTGAAGTGATGTTGATCGCACAGTATCTTTAAAACTTTTTCATTGTCGATACCTGACCATTGCAATGTATATTCATCTGTTATTTTTGGTTCTAAAAATATTTTTCTTATTTCTTTTATTTCATCATAAGTAGGTGGGTTTTTTGCATCTATTGCTGCAAGAACGTTTTCAACATTACCATTTTTTTTGATAAGTTGAAGGCTTTTTTTAGGACCTATTCCTAGGATTCCATCATTAAAATCAGTACCTATTAATATAGCCATATCCACTAGTTGCTTATGTGTAATACCCAGGTTTTTAAGATTTGTTTTAAGCATTATTTGTTTCGGATAAACATTTGAATATGCTTCTTTACCAGGGAGTTTTCTTTTATCTTGAGATGTAAGGTTTCTAACAAGTATTGGTGCACCTATTAAAAGACAATCATAATCCTGTGAACCAACAGCATATGCATCTCCTTTTTTTACCATGTAGCTTGCTTGAGCTTCTCCCTCCATTGGGGCTTGAATCCATGGAATACCTAGTGCATCAAGTAAGTCTTTACTTTGTTGAACCATTTTATCGGTAAGCCTTGATGTTTGTTGGGCTTTTAATCTTGCAGTTTTAAGGTCTCCTTCTTCCAATGCTTTAAGGTATTCTTTTTCTGCTTGTTCTTTTCTTTTATGTCTTTCTTCCAGCGTTTTTGCTTTTAATGGATGTGGTATCCCATCAAAAGAATAAACAGGACGGATACGCGCTTCTACAAGATTTGCAGTTCTTTGAAATAAACCAGATATATGAGATGTAATTTCACCCTTACTATTTTTAAGTGGTGTCCCATCACGCTGACGTATACTTGCAAGGAATTGATGAAGCACGTTGTATGCATCTATTACTACAACTCTATCACGAAGATCCTCAAAACTTATTTTTTCTTCCTTGAAAAGTTCACCTATTTTAACTCCCATTTTTTCAAATGTTATATAAAAAATTTGTTTATAAAATATTGTACAAACACTTTTTTTATAGAGAATTAATTTAAAATATTTAATTATTCAGACCCAGAGAAGAAACTCATGAAAGACAAATATAGTATACTAACAACAGTGAGTATGTATCATGCACTTAATGACGGAGCAATATCAGTTGTACCTTTACTTTTCCTTATATTTAAAGAAATTTACAATCTAAATTATACTCAAATTGGGTTGATAACAAGTATAAGTCTTTTCATTCATTTAATCGCACAATTGTATATTGGAAGAATTTCAGATGGTAAAAACTTTACAGTATTGCTATCATTTGGCATTTTATTAATCAGCATTTCACTTTTTGTTTTAACAGAAACAAAAGACTTTTTTACACTCCTAATATTTTTAATTTTATTAAGAATTTCAGTTAGTTTTTTTCATCCAATTGGCGTTGGATGGATTTCAAGAACCTTTAAAAAAGAAAGGTTAGACTGGGCGATGGGTATCCAAAGTGGTTCTGCAGATTTAGGTGTTTTTGTTGCCCTTTTAACAACATTGTATCTAACAGAAATTAAAGGTTGGCAGTTTCCCTTATATATCTGGTCTTTACTTGCAGTCCTTATTGTAATCATTGGAATATTTATTACAAGAAATATTGATGAAAAACTATTAACTGTTAAAAAAACATATAAAAAACAAAAAATCTCAGAAAAAATTCAAGATAGTGTTTTACTTTTAAAAAAGATAAAATTGCTGATTCCTGCTTTTGCAATAAGTGGTTCTGCATGGGGCATAATTGTTACGTACCTTCCTTTATTTTTAGATGAAAAAACAAGTCTCTCTCTGCAGTTTATAGGTTTTGTAGCTGCGGTATGGATAGGTATCGGCTGTATTACATCATTTTCATATAGTAGAATTAAATCACATCTTGGCAGAAAAAATGTAATCATAATGTCTTATTTTATAATAGGTGTTGCATGTCTATTTTTATCTGTTACAGTTAATGTTTTCATAATCTTATTGATAATGGTTTTACTCGGATTTTCTGTTTTCTTGACATATCCAGCTCTGTCTTCTTTTATATCCGAAGTAACTGATGAATCATCAGAGGGTAGTACTTTTGGTATTGTGTTTACACTACAACTTGGTGGAGGTACAATACTTATATTTCTCAGTGGTTTTTTATCTGATATTTATGGAATATGGATGCCGTTTGTTATTCTTGGTGTTCCTTCATTGTTTTTTTCAATACTACTTATGTTTTATCATAAAAAAAAGTTTGCAGTGCGATAAATTTATAGAAGAAAAAACTATTCCCTGGTCTCATGAAACGCAATCTTATCTCAATGCTTGATGTAAAAGATGACCTTGAAGAAATTATAGATCTAGGAATAAAACTTAAAAAGAAATCTAAAAATGATGAGAGTATAGAGCTTTTAAAAGGGAAAACCCTTGGTATGATTTTTGAAAAAAGTAGTACTAGAACCCGAGTTTCTTTTGAAACAGGTATGACAAAACTTGGCGGCCATGCAATTTTTCTTGGAAAATCAGATATTCAGCTTGGTCGCGGTGAAACAATAGAAGATACCGCTCTTGTATTATCTCGTTATGTAGATATCATTATGTTTCGTGCTATGAAAAACGAAGATATAAAAGAACTTGCAAAACATTCAACTATTCCTGTGATTTCTGGTTTAGATGATAAAGAACATCCTTGTCAGGTTATAACTGATCTTATGACAATTAAAGAACATAAGAAAAAACTCAATGGTTTAAATTTTGTTTATATTGGTGATGGTGCAAATAATATGTCTCATTCATACCTATTAGGTTGTGCAATTGCTGGCATGAATATTAAAATTGTTTCTCCTAAGAAATATTGGCCTATTAAATATTATATTGATGAAGCAAAAAAATTTGGAGTTAAAGTTGAAGTAACTGACATTATAGAAAATGCAACAAAAAATACAGATGTTATCGCTACTGATACTTGGGTTTCTATGGGTGATGAAGCTCAAAAAGAACAAAGACTTAAAGATTTTAAAGGCTATACTGTTGACAAAAAACTTATGAGTATTGCAAAACCTGATGCAATATTTTTACATTGCCTACCTGCATATTATGGTTATGAGGTTACAAAAGAAGTTGCTCATGAACCTCAGAGTGTTATTTTTGATGAAGCAGAGAATCGAATGTGGGCACAGATAGCTATAATGGTTACTTTGTGTAAAAATTAAATTATAAGTTTTAAATGAGATAAGGTGTATTATTAACAAAGAAAAAACGTTATAGTTAATTTAACTTAAAACTTCATGTAATAAATTTTTCTTAGCAGCATATTTTATTTCTTGAGCAATCCTTCGACCAGTCGATAAATCAGGTTGAATCATCTCAGAATAAGGTGAACCTGCAATATAAGGATTAGTTCCTGCAACAATTCGAGCTGATATTTCAAAAACTTTGAATTCTAAATCCTCAGTTATTACTGTTTCAAGACAAAATGAACCAATTATCCCACCAAATAGTTCTAAAGATTTCTCAACAACTGATTCACCCATTTTAAATACTTTTGGAAGTAAAGATTCTCTCATAACTATTGGAATATTACCAGTTACAACAAAAGTTGGATGTATACCTAGTTCCTCAAGCTCAGCAATACTACCAAGTCTATGCACCTCATCAATAGTTGTTTCATCACGACGATCCATAGAAAGCAACTGTAAACTACCTTTACTCAATTTATATGCATCATCCTGAATAGGTGAATAAAAATAATGAAGATAATACCTGGTGCCCATGACAAACTCTTGAATAGTAAACGATTTATTTTTCTGAATACGTTTCTGGAACTCATCAAAGGTTTTAGCAATAAAAAAACCTTTACCACCTTTTGCACCATGATATTTAACAATAACAGGTTTGTTAATATCTTTAGGATTTTTTATTTCCTGGGGCATTGTTAAACCTGCGCCCTCAAGCCATTCACGCTCCATTTTTCTATCTGATTCCCACATCAAAACATTACGATTTCCAAATGTTGGAAGATCTAGTTTAATAAAATTATCAGCACCAAAGTATTCAACAAAAGAACCATGAGGAATAACTACTACATTTTTTTTACGTAATTCATCTGTACATTTCAAAATATCTTTATAATTATTAACGATTAAAAACTCATCAGGTTTACCTAAAGGAAACGCATCATAAAATTTCTTTTTTTCACCAATAGCAATACCTAGTGTTTTAAAACCTTCTTTTCTTGCACCATTAAAAATCTGAAGAGAAGAATGGCTACAAACAGTACATATTGTAAGGTTTTTTTTATCATAAGATGTAAGCATGTCGTTTATATTTTTTTGAGTCATAAAGGCGACACCCTTACAGTGAGCTAATAGAAGGTTTATTTTTAATGATTTCTATGATGAGTTTTTTACATAGAATAATTTTTAATAACATAAATTTTTAAATAGTATACAGGATTACCAAGAACTAAACTAATTATTATTTCATATGTATGTGGAGGTATTTATTTTATGGCTAAAGGGCTTCCAAAATCATTTAAAAAATCACTCTGGGTTTTTCATTGTAACAGTGGTAGCTGTAATGGTTGCGATATAGAAATTATAGCTGCTTTATGCCCAAGATACGATGTTGAGCGTTTTGGAATAAAACTTGTCGGCACTCCTCGTCATGCAGATGCATTATTAGTTACAGGACCGGTAACTCGCCAACAAGCAGAAAGAGTAAAACTTGTTAACGAACAGATGCCTGATCCAAAAGTTGTAATAGCAATTGGTAACTGTGGAAACACTGGCGATGTATTTTATGAGTCATATAACCTAGTAGGCCCTATACAAGATGTTTTACCAGTTGATATCCATGTTATAGGTTGCCCACCCAGACCTGAAAACATAATTCATGCTGTTGCAAAAGCTTGGACTAAACTTGAAACCTTGGAGGGTAAGTAAAAATGCCTGAGAAAAAAACTAAGAAAAAACCTGCTGAAAAAACTGTTGAAACACCAAATAAACAACTTAGCCCTGAAGAAATTGTAACCTATTTCAAAGATAAGTTTACTACAAAGATAAAATCAGCAGAAATCAAAAAACGTGCAACTGGTTCAAAAAAGAAAGAATTTGTAAACATCTGGATGAAAATTGATAAAAGTATTTTTAAAAATTTCATTGAGCATTTATGTAATCTAACTTATCCTCACTTAGCTGTTTGCTCGGGTAATGATCTTGGTAACCAAATAGAACTTGTTTATAGTTTCTCGATATATTATGGTAAACATTTACAAGAAATTTCTTTAAATGTTGGTGTCGAGGTTCCAAAGAGCAAACCTGAAATTGAAACTATTTGTGATTGGATCCCTGGTGCACTTATCACTGAGCGTGAGAAACAAGAAATGCTCGGTATTAAAATAATTGGTATACCTGATAGTCGTCGACTGTTTTTACCAGATGATTTCCCAAAAAATGTTTATCCATGGCGTAAAGATGAACAAACCAAAAAAGAAATAGAAAAACTTTACAAAAATCTTCATGAGGGGGCAAAGAAAAAATGAGCCAGATTACAAAAACTACATATCAACTACCTATAGGTCCTATTCATCCAGCTCTAAAAGAACCCGTGATGTTTAAATTCGAGATCGATGGCGAAAAAATAATTGCTGTAGATGTAGAACTAGGTCATGTTCATCGTGCAATTGAATGGACTGGTATGCGCCGAAACCCTATACAAATAATTTATCTTGCAGAGCGCATCTGTGGGATTTGTTCATTTGTGCATCCTATGGCATATTGTCGAGCAGTAGAAAACGCTTGTAATATACAGGTTCCTGAGCGTGCCGATTATCTTCGTGTTGTACATGGTGAGCTTGAGCGTATTGCATCTCATCTTCTTTGGGCAGGAGTTGCTGCTCATGAAATAGGTTTTGATACCGTACTTTTTTTAACATGGGAGATGCGTGAGAAAGTACTTGATTTAATTGAATATTTAACTGGTAATCGTGTTACAAAAGCAATTCTTATGATCGGTGGTGTTCGTCGTGATATAAAACCTGAAAATATTCCTAAGATAAAAGAAACTTTAGAGTATTTCAAAGAAAACTATAAAAAACTTAGCCATGTCTTTTTAGATGATAAAACCTTTAAAATGCGAAGTCAAGGTTGCGGTATTTTAACATATGAAGATGCTTTAAGACTTTGCGCAGTAGGTCCTACTACCCGTGCAAGCGGCGTTAAAAAAGATGTAAGAGTAGATCAACCATATGCTGCATATAGCGATTTAGATGTTGATTATATGACTCCTGATAAACGTACAGGAGAAATAAATGGTGATGTATACGATAGAATAATTGTTCGTTTACTTGAAGTAAAACAATCAATTGAACTTATAGAAAGAGCAGTTGATCAGATGCCTACGGGTGATATTATGTCTGAACCAAAAATACCAAAACTTCTAAATTATATTAAAAAAACAGCTGGCGAAGGAATAGGCCGTGATGAAGCACCTCGTGGAGAAGTAATACATTATATTAAATTTGATGGTGTAAACGAGCAACCCTTTACTTGGAAGGTTCGTGCTTCTACTTATGCGAATATCCTTCCTTGGATTCCAATGCTTAAAGGTCAACAAATAGCAGATATATCAATTGTTGCAGCAAGTACCGATCCATGTATGAGCTGTACAAATCGAGTAACTATAATTGATAAGAACAAAAAATATATGCTTGATAAAGAACAACTGCATAAGTTAAGTGTTGAAAAAACAAGGAGACTGATGCGTTAATGCGATTTAGTATGTTAGGTCCTGTGTTTAAACAAATGTTTAAAAAACCTTGGACTAACAAGTTTCCAGCAAAGTATCAGCCAAATAATACAACTAAGTATCTAGCAGATGTTGCCTCAGGAAAAATAAAAATTAATCCACCTGTTCCAACACCAGATGGTTTTCGTGGAAAAATAAAATATGACAAAGAGAAATGCATCGGCTGTAAACTATGTATCAAAGTATGTCCATGTAATGCAATAGAATTTAAAGAAAACGAAAAGAAAATCAAAGTATATCTTGCACGTTGCTGTTTCTGCAGCCAATGCAACGATATCTGTCCTGTAAGCTGCTTAAGCATGAGCGATGAATTTTTACTATCAGATGCAGATCCATATTCAAAGGACTTAATTGTTGAATAAAAATGAAACTTATATTCAAAGGAATAGTACAAGGTGTAGGTTTTAGACCAACGATTTTTCGTATAGCTCAGAGCATGGATCTGAAAGGCTATGTTTTAAACAAAGGCGCTGAGGTAGAAGTAGTAATAGATAGAAACGAAGAAGAATTTATTAAAGAGGTTAAAAAACAACTGCCGCCTATTGCTAAAATTACAGAAATTAAAAAAAATGTTGATACCCGCTGTTTTAAAGATTTTAAAATTTTACATAGTAAAAAAGGCTCTCCACATTCACAGATTCCAGCTGATGTAGGTATTTGTGATAGTTGTCTTAAGGAACTTTTTGATAAAACAAACAAACGATATAGTTTTCCTTTTACTAATTGTACAGTTTGTGGTGCACGTTATAGTTTAATCAAAGATATTCCTTATGACCGCGAACGCACCTCAATGGATGAATTTAAATTATGCAAAAGCTGTTTAGAAGAATACAAAAATCCATTAGATAAAAGATATCATGCGCAGACTATTTCTTGCCCAAAGTGCGGTCCTATTTATCATTTATATGATAAAAACAAAAAAGACCTCGGCAGCAACGATGTAATTAAACGCTTTGCAGAAAAACTTGACCAAGATAAAATCAGTGTTATCAAATCATGGGGTGGTATGCATCTATGTTGCAATTTAGATGAAATCTCTCGTTTTCGCATTTGGTATAATCGTCCGCAGAAAGCATTTGCAGTTATGGTAAAAGACCTTAAAACTGCAAAAAAATATTCAGAGATAACAAGTGATGAAGAAAAACTTTTAAAATCTAATGCTCGTCCTATTGTTCTTGTTAAAAAGAAAAAACTAGAAAATGTATCCCCTGGTCTCGATACCATTGGTCTGTTTCTACCTTATACTGGTCTTCATCATCTGCTTTTTAATTTTTTAAAATCTGATGCACTTGTTATGAATTCTGCAAATGCGCCAGGGGAAGCGATGATTACTAGTGATGAAGAAGCTTTTTCAATTAATGCTGATTTTTATTTACTTCACAATCGTCATATTCCAAACCGTGTAGATGATTCAGTAGTTCGCATTTGGAATAAAAACCGGTTTTTTCTTCGCAAATCCCGTGGTTTTGTCCCTGATCCACTCCCAGTAGAATATGATACACATATCTTAAGTGTTGGTGCTGGTGAAAACATTTGTGGTGCTTTTTCTTCTGATAAAAATATTTTTTCAACACAATACATTGGTAATTCTAAGTATTATTCAACAATTGTTTTTCTTGAAGAGGCTTTAAATCATCTGATAAGTCTTAATATGAAAAAACAGAGTATAGATGCTGCCGTTATGGATTTACATCCTGCTTACGAGACAAGACATGTTGCTAAAAAATATGCAGAGGAATATAATGTTCCTATATTTGAAGTACAACATCATTGGGCTCATGCTGCAAGTCTTTTAGTTGATAACATGTTAGACGAGGCAGTTGTTTTAACTCTTGATGGCCTTGGTTATGGCTCTGATGGTAATTTCTGGGGAGGCGAAGTATTATATTCTAATTTTCAAGGATTTGAACGTATTGGGCATCTTGAAAACATATCTTTACTTGGTGGTGATGCAGCGACGCATGATCCACGCAGACTTGTTTATGCTATTTTTAAAAAATTTGGAAAAGAAATATTTTTCAAAGATAAAAAAGCTGAGATTCTTTCTAAACTTATAGACAAATCACCATTATCTAGTAGTATGGGACGTGTGCTTGATGCTTTATCATGTTATTTAGATATTTGCTGTGATAGAACTTATGATGGTGAACCCGCGATGAAACTAGAAAAATATTTAGCATTAGGTAAACCTAGATATTCTTTTGATGTCGATATTAAGGATGGGGTTGTTGGAACAGTTGATGTTTTTCGCCAGCTTGATGAAAAAATAAAAAAATCTTTATCTGACAAAGAAAAAGCAGATTATGCTTACTCGTTTGTTAAAAGAGTTACAGATGAGTTAACAAATATTGCAATTGATTATGCTAGAGATAAATGTGTCAAATACATTGGTCTTTCTGGAGGAGTTTCTTATAATATTCCACTTACAGAAATGGTTGCAGAAAAAGTAAATAAATCAGGGCTTAAACTAGTTGTACACAATAATGTTCCCAATGGTGATGGCGGTATTTCCATCGGTCAAAATACTATTATTGGAAATAAATTTATGAAATAGTTTTTATTTACGAAGAACTTATCAGATGACATTTATGGGAAAACACAAAGATTTAGTTGGAATATTGCTTATTGTAATAATTGGTATGTTCATACCTTTTCTTGGTTCAATTGCAATTTCTTATGGTTTTAATTTTACTGAACTAAATAATTGGTTAAAAGTTGGTTCAACATTTGGATACTTTTTACTTATTTTTGCAGTTGAATTACTCACTGTTTACTTATATTTTATAGTGTCAAATAAGTTTGCTGAAAAAAAAATTGGCAAATATAAACCATAATAAAATAAGTAACTACGATAATTTATGTTTTTATTCTTTGTTGTTTTTATATAGTTTTGTCGCTTTATCTGCAGATGTAGTTATTCCTTTTATCATAGCTGAGCTAAAACCTTGATGTTCCATTTCATTAAGGCCTGCAATGGTACATCCTTCAGGTGTTGTAACCTTATCAATTTCCATCTCCGGGTGATTATCCATATTTAGAAGTAATGAAGCTGCTCCTTTTGCTGTTTGCGCAGCCATAGGTATTGCCTCATATGAGTGAAAACCTATTTCTATTCCTCCTTGCGATGCGGCTCTTATCGCTCTTAAGAAAAATGCTATCCCACAGGCGCCTAATGCAGTTGCTGGTACCATTTGTTCTTCTGATATAATAAAGGTTTTTCCAATGTAGTCAAAGATTTTTTTAGTATGCTCAATTGTTTCATTTGATGCTGTATCTGAAGCTATACATGTCATTGATTCTCTAACTGCAGATGCAATATTTGGCATTACACGTACAACTTGTATTTGTTTTTTTATAAGTCTTAATATTTCGTTTGTGGTAACACCGGATACTAAAGATATAATTATATGTTTTTTTGGGTTTAAATCAGAGTTTATTTCTTGTAGAAGTTCTTTTGTTTGTTGAGGTGGTACTGCAATTATAATGATTTCTGATTTTTTTACTGCTTGGCAATTGTTATTTAGAACTATGCATCCTTTTTTTTCAAAAGCAGTTAAAAGACTGGTTTTCCTGCGTGTTAGTATTATTTGTTCTGGTTTTATCATCGAGGAAAGTATAAATCCTTTTGCAATCGCGCTTCCAATATTTCCACTACCAAGTATTGCGATGTTTTGATTAAATATCTCCAAATAAACCACCTTTGATTAGAAAATATTCGATGCTTATAACATAAGGTTAGTATTTAAAAAATGTTATTTCTTAGCAGTATTTTTGTTTAACTTCTTTTTTACTTTTTCACTTGTAAGTTCTTTTAATGCATCTTTTGCAATCCATTTCGCAGTTTTATTTTCTATTTTTAGGAGTTCTTCTGCTGTTTTTATTGCTTTTTTATTTAAATTTTTATTTCTTTTTCCAATGTTTCTTAGCGCCCAATTATTAGCTTTTTTAACATAGTTCCTTTCATCGATAGCATGTTTTTTAATTATCGGTATGAACTGTTCAAATTTTTCATCACTAGCTTTCTTATCGTGTACTGAAAGCCCAGCTATTAAAGAAAAAGCAGCTCTTTTTACAAATTCTTCATCCCGTTCAGCCCATTCAAAAGCTTTTATCCATGCAAGAGAAGTTTGATCAAAAAGACTAGTACATGCTTGATCACAGATATCCCATGAATCAAAATCCTTTGACCAGGAATCCATTTGTTTTCCAGTAACTTTTTCAGGATCATCTATAAAGCAAGCTAAGAGCCGCGCATCATGAATACCAGAATCCCAGAGTTTCAGAGCAAGATCATGATTTCTACCCATCTTTTTAGCGATAGGTCTTAATATATAAATTGAAACACCAAAGTTATTATTTGGATTAATACCATAACGAGCCATTCCCTCAACATTTTTAGGGCTTTCAAGTGACTTTAATTTTTCAATTATTTGATCATAGTTCATAATAAACCTTAACAAACAATATTTTAAAAAACTAAAGGTTTAAAAGAAAAATTCTATCCTTTACTTTAAATGATGGATTTAGTTTTGCAGATAGTTCTCCCTTTTGTTCTTTCAGCATTAATTGTTATTTTAATTACTATTATTGCAGAAAAATATGGTACAAAAGTCGGAGGTATAATCGGTACTCTCCCAACAACTATTATTATTGCATATGTTTTTATTGCATTAAATCAAGGTATTGTATTTGCATCCGATTCAGTTGCCGTCGTTCCTGCAGAGATGGGTGTTAATCTCGTTTTTATTTGTATATTTGCAGTTCTTGCATATCGTTCAACTATTGTCGCACTTTTTGGCTCTTTTTTTATTTGGATTATTCTCTCAAGTATCCTTTTGTTTTTAAATATGAATAATATCTATCTGTCTATTTTGATTTTTACAGTTTCTATGATATCTACTTTAATTGTTCTTGAAAAAAAATTCAAGATAAAATCTCAGGGAAAAAGAACTGTACATTACACACCTCTGAAAATTTTATTACGTGGAATTTTAACAGGCACAATCATTACAATATCTGTTTTATTATCTAATGTTGGCGAAGTTCTAAGCGGTATTTTTACTGTTTTTCCAGCTATTCTATCTTCTACTATGCTAATTACTGTAAAAGAGCATGGCCCAAATTTTTCTGCAGGTATAGCAAAATCTATGATTTTTGGTAGCCCTAGTGTTATGAGCTATGCTGCAAGTATTCATTTCTTATATCCTATTTATGGTATTTTTTGGGGCAGTATTTTTGCTTTTATAATATCTGTGATTGTAACTTTAATAATTTTTAAATTAAGAAAAAAAATTAGTTAATAACCTAAGCTAAATCAGTTAATATTTTAAAATCGGTTGTCCTCAGTATATTATATGTTGGCGAACTTGTTTAAAAATAGAAAAAAAGTGTTTTATTCAGAAGGATTCATAACTTTTCCCATAAATAAAATTGCACCTGTTTCTTTTTGTTGTATTAAAAATATAAATGGGTGATCAGCAATAAATGTGGTAGGTTCTTGAATCGCTGTTACACCGATTATTATTGCAGTTGCAGCTGCTGCTTCTGTTCCTTCCTCATTTACATCGATAAATGCTTTATGTAAAACTTTACTTATGAACAGATCATTTGTTCCATCCATTCCGGAGAAATTAGCAACACCGGGACTGAAAGCATCAGTCATACCCATATCTGATAGTATATCGTTTAAGTTGTATTCTGTTTCTAGTTTGAATTTTGGAATCTGTAATATATCTATTTCTTTCTCTACAAGGTTATTTTTCCAGTCTACAAGGTTTACCGCAGAAATTTGTTTTTCTGCAAGAGTTATATTGTTTTCTTTTGGAAGAATTATAATCATTGATAAATCGCTTCCCTGATAGTCTAGTTCTAATATCTTTAAATCCTCTGTTTCTGTATAGTTGAATTTTTTATCTTTACCATTGTAATTCATCATATTAACTTTAACTGTTTGCAATGTGTTAGTTTTAAAATCTGCTTCAAATGTGTTTTTAGGGTCGAATTGTTTTTCCCATAGACCCTTAAAATATATTGCATTTGTAAGTACTAGTTTTGTAAGATCTGATAACATCTCTGGTTTTATCATATCTTTGATTTTATCTTTAGTTTGTTCTTCTATCCAAGTATTTATTGTTTCTGCAGCCTCTACGTTTTTTGAAAAATCTAGTTCATTTGCTTCTGCAATATAATAACTTTTTAGAAGATTTATGTATTCATCTAAAAACTTATAGTCTACATTTGCCCAGAAAGCATTTGCTGTGTTTATTGTGTACCCTTCTTTGTTTTGATTAAGAAGGTTGTATAGTCTACCAAAAGAAGATTCTGTAACTGAATCGTTTTGCAGGATATTTAAAATATCTTTCATTTGAACTACTGTGTTCTCTCGTGCACCTTCATATGCCATTGAAAGTGCTGTAAATATACTATATGGTGAATAGAAAACATTTGATTCTTCATCTTTTATAATTTCATCATAAAACGCAAATGAAAAATCATTAAGTGAATCCACTAGAGATTGAACACTTCGTGTTGTTGCAAATGTATCTACTGCCACAATTTCATCAGATTGTACATTATTTTGACTATTATAATATATTCCTATAAAAACTGCACCTAAAAGGATTGCTATTACTCCAAATGATAAAATACTTTTAATATTCATCTTTTCACCTTAAATCTATATAGAGGGTTTTGAAAAACCCCTCATAGAAACCTCTATTTGATCCTTCACCATTCCTGGTACATAAGGAGTGATGAAGGTGAGTTTTGACAAATTTATTTTGAAGCAACAGTATCAAAAAGTGAAAGGGCTTGGGGATCG
>JALHTX010000208.1 GCA_022866015.1 Thermoplasmatota archaeon | reverse complement strand
ATTACCTGATAGTAGTTTTTTTGCTTTTTCTTCCATACCTTTTGCCGATATCTGATAACGGTTAGAACCAAAAGCGTTACCATTTGCAACTGAGCATTGATATAATACAACACCATAATGGAAAACACCACGACGCCAACTATAATTTGAACTGTTTACAAAATATTCTTGATAGACATGATCTATTTCATTAATTTCATCATTTGGAGCACCCCAACCGCCATCTGTTTCATTATCAAAAGTTATCATATCTGAACCTGAATCCTCCCATGAACTATCATCAATATGCAAAACAATGTTTTGGCGATTAAAAGCTTTATAAATTAATTCCTTTGATCCTTCAGGTAATATACTTGCTATTTCACCATTTGGTTCAGCTTGCATTTGATCTAGTTCAACAAATATATCTTTGCGATTAGGATCAGAACCATATTGACTTGTAAGATATTCCTCATAATTATTTATACTATCACCATCAAGATCAATAGCTTTGAAATCATTGTATACAAAAGGATCATACTCCCAATAAAGAACATATGTACCTTGATGATGATCATATCCTAACCGATGACCCCATTTAAATTCCCATTCAATAGGTATACCATCTGCATCATCATCGCGACCACGGTCATCAACATTTGGATCCGTTTTAAATATCTCTGTTTCAGTCCAATATGGGATACCATCACCATCTATATCATTTTGAATAATATCAAACCATAATTCACAGTCTAAATCCTCTTCATTGATACTATTATCATCACAACCATTTGCTCGTCCGTATCCACTGTAATCTACTGTCCAAGAATTAGGAGTAGCTATCATATCATCACCATACCAATGTCCTGTTTTCAAATTATACATAACAGTTATTGCTCTACGATCCGGATCAGAGTTGTCATTATTTGCTATATCACATAGTTTATCTAAACCTAGTTCTGAATCTCAAAGCTGAATTGTTACATTTACCCATTCTTGGTCATCTGGAACATCAATAAAAGGTGTACTCCATTCTTCAGTAACATGGTTCTGATTACGCCAAATATTACTTTTTATTTCTTCATCATTGATTATGACTTTTACATAAAAATCAGGATCACTAAATTTATCGATCTTATCAAAAGCACGTATTTCTTTTATCTTAACAGATATCTTCAAATCTACTGTTGGATCTATATTTACGGTTGCATCATTGTTTTTTAAGAGATCTGCTAGATTTATCTTATCTAAAGGTATTTCTTTCTCTGTTGTCTTTTGGTTTATGTTCATAGCGTATACATTTGTTGATAGCAAAAAAATCGTAAGTATTATCGTAAAAAATATTTTTATTCCAAATTTCATATCCATACTTCCACAATATTTTTTTAATTATTAATATATACTACTATTTATATTTCTTTGTATTTTTATTATTTTCTAGATAGATTATTAAATTAACACTCCTTAATTAACTGGCGTTAATAAATAAATAGAATAAATAGTTTTTGATAAATCAAAACAAAAACTTATAATTAGCAAAAGATAATTCACCTATACTGATAAATATGGTATTAGAAGACCTTGGTAGTTCACTTCGTGGAACCCTTAAAAAAATCGCAAATGCTGTATATGTTGATTCAAAACTTATAAAAGAAGTAGTCCGTGACATTCAACGTGCTTTGCTACAAGCAGATGTAAACGTAAAATTAGTTTTAACCCTCTCAAAACAAATAGAAAAAAGAGCACTTGAAGAAAAACCACCTGCAGGCATGAGCAATCGTGAACATGTAATTCATATTGTCTATGATGAACTAGTTAAAATCTTAGGTGATGCAAGAGAACTACCTATTAAAAAACAAGTTATAATGATGGTTGGACTATACGGTCAAGGGAAAACGACGACATGTGGTAAACTTGCAATTTATTTTAAAAAGAAAGGATTATGCCCTGTAGTAATAGCAGGTGATGTTCATCGTCCTGCGGCTTATGAACAGCTTAAACAAATTGCAGATCAGGTAAAAATCCCCTTTTATGGAGATAAAAATGAAAAAAATGCTGTAAAAATTGTAAAAAAAGGAATGGAAACATTCAAAAGAAATAGCGATGTAATAATTGTTGATACCTCCGGTCGTCATAAACTTGAGGATGATTTAATCGATGAAATGAAAGATATTTTTAAGACTATTAAACCAGATGAAAAACTACTAGTTATGGATGCAGCAGTAGGTCAACAAGCAGGTCCTCAGGCAAAAGCATTTCATGATGCCGTAGGTATAACAGGTATCGTTCTTACAAAACTTGATGGTACCGCAAAAGGAGGTGGTGCACTAAGTGCTGCAGCTGAAGTAGGAGCCCCTATAGTTTTTATTGGTACCGGTGAACATTCTACAGATTTTGAAAAATTTGATCCAGCAGGTTTTATATCTAGACTTCTTGGAATGGGAGATATAAAAAGCCTATTAGAACGAGCAGAAGAAAGTCTTAAAGGAAAAGATGCTGAAAAAACTGCAAAAAAAATTATGTCAGGTAAATTCACATTACATGATATGTATGATCAGATGGATATGCTAGCAGGTATGGGTCCTCTTGGCAAGGTTGCTGAGATGTTACCAGGTGGTTTTCTCGGAAAAGGAAAAATAAAAGAAAAAGATATGGTAGAAACAGAAAATAAACTTCAAAAATTTAAAGTAATAATGGACTCCATGACTGATGAAGAAATGAACGACCCAAACATAGTTCGAGCTAGTAGAATTAAACGTATAGCTCATGGAGCTGGTGTCGAAAATAAAAACGTAAAAGAACTTTTAAAATACTATAATGTTATGAAACGCACTATGAAAGGTCTTTCAGGTAATCGTAAAATGAAAAAGAATCTTATGAATCAGTTGAAATTCATGAATTAAAGATATATCTTTATACTATATGTTGTTTAAAAACTATAATCAAATTATAGATAATGGTAAGACACCCATTATAAAACAAATTAGAAGAGATATACTAGATGTTTTTTCTTCTGCAATTGCCTCTGTTGACCCATATTTTTCAGTAAAAAAAATTATACAGGGCAACAAGATAATCGTCGGTTCTAAAACTTTTAATATATTAGATTTTGAAAATGTTTATCTTATAGGTTTTGGAAAAGCTAGCATCGGTATGAGCCAAGCAATATGTGATTCTATCAAGATAAAACAGGGAATAATTATTACAAATAACACAGAGTTTATTGTTAAAGACAATAATGTTTCAACGTATATTGGAAGTCATCCAATACCTGATCAGAAAAATGTAGATGCAACAGATAAAATAATATCTCTTTTAAAAAAAACAAAAAAGAATGATTTACTCATTGTTTTAATCTCTGGTGGAGGTTCTGCTCTTTTATGCAAACCACGAATACCTTTAAAAGATATGCAACTTACAACAAATTTACTTTTAAAATCTGGTTTAAATATAAATGAAATAAACACAATACGAAAACATTTATCTTTTATAAAAGGTGGACAGCTAGCATCTTATGCAAATTGTACTATTGTTAACCTAGTTATTTCTGATATTATTGGTGATCCTTTAAGTTTTATAGCGTCTGGTCCAACATATCCTGATTCTACAAGTTTTATAGACTGTAAAAACATACTTAAAAAATATAATATTTATCTTAATATACCAGATTCAGCAAAAAAAATAATAGATGATGGTATTAAAAAAAAGATACCTGAAACCCTTAAAAAAGAAAACTCTGTTTTTGATAAAGTTACTAATAATATTATAGCAAATAACAAAATCGCATGTGATGCTGCAAAAGAAAAAGCAGAAGAACTAGGATATAAAACAATAATCCTTACAACACAACTCGAAGGCAAATCAAGGGATATAGGAAAATTACTTATAAAAAAAACAAAAAATTATACATTAAAATCAAAAAAAATAATGTTTATATCTAGTGGAGAAACAACAGTTACAATAAAAGGAAAAGGTAGAGGTGGACGTAACCAGGAGATGATTTTAAGTGCTATCGGCGAATTGAAAGATTCAGATATTGTTTTTGCATCAATTGGAACTGATGGAATTGATGGTAATTCTGATGCAGCTGGAGCAATTGCTGACCCTTTAAGTTTTGAAAAAGCATTAGATAGAAATCTAGATTATGATATATTTTTAAATGATAATAATTCTTATGAGTTTTTTAAAAAAATAAATGATTTATTATTTACGGGGTTTACTGGTACAAACGTTATGGATATGCAGATATTAGTAAAGATAAACTAAATTTTTTTTTACATTTTTAATATATTTATGACAACAAACTATATAAATAAAAAATGGTAATATAATTTAAAAATTTAAAAATATTAGAAGATTTATAAGACTTATATTTAATATATGGTTGTATAAGTACTATGGTGATAAAGGATGAAACTACTTAGATTAAAGATTAATTTAGTCTCAATTATAACTATATCTTTACTAGTTTTCAGCAATCTTTTTGTTTTAAATGTAACAGCAGATCTTAAACAATATCCTGATGAAGGTCTTTATTATGATGATTTTTCCAATGAAAACAATATAACTAAAACTGGATGTGTATATGACGCAGATAGAAATTGTTTCTACTTAACTCAAGGATCACCTTTATATAATTATAACTATGCTAATGCACCAAATAGCATAGGTATGTGGGAGACAAACTGGAGTTTTCTTTCAAAAGATACTCTTATAGGTACACTTAACCAGTTTTTAAAACCTGATTCTTTTACAAAGGAAAATGAAATAACTAAGAGTGTAAAATTACAAAAATTATCTGCTATTGATAATAAAACGATTAGTACAGCTTCTTCTTATTTCGTTAGAACCGATTACAGCCAGTATCCTGTTCATCGTTTCCGTATAAAAATAGATCAAGATCCTTCAAATATTGAAAAATTAACTGTTAGATGGTGGTTTGGAAATTATCAAGCTGGAACTAATTTTGATAATTTAAAAGAAATTAGTATGTATATTTGGGCATATAACACATTAATACCAAGATGGATAAATCCCACTGATCTAAATACTATATACAATCCTACAACAATAGGTAGAGTATATGGTGGAGAAAAACTACCTGATATAACATATATTGATGATGGAAAATATATCAGCGAAGACGGCTATTTAGATTTTTTAATAATTGGAAAACCTATTGATGAACAGAAAAGATTTGAGCTTTTAACCGACTATATCGATATATCTGTTGAAACAATATATGGTTATATGACTTCAGGATCTTTAATCTCAGGTTTTATTGAACCAAGTAATTTTAGTGGATGGGAAAGTGTAATATGGTCTAGTTCAAGATATTCTAATAGATCAGGTGTTACAATATCTATTTTAGATAAAGATTCAAAAGAAATAGAAGGTTATTCTGGAAAATATTCACCTTTGGATATTTCAGGTATAAAAAATAATAAAATACGACTAAAAGCAACATTTCATTCAACAGATCCTAAATTTACTCCATATATGTTTAACTGGGGAGTTTTTTATCAGAAAGGATCAGAATACATAGATAGTTTTTCTAATGATTATAAAATAGATGAAATGTTAGGAACAGAAATTAAAAATAGCTCAGTAGTTGTAAGTAACTATTATGGTCAATGGCCATTTTTTGGTAAAAATTCTGATAATACAAGGTTTTACCAAGGTCCAAATATAGAATCTGGTGATGCAAAGGTGTATTGGTATTCTAATGAATATAATATAGCAGGAGGTTATAGATCACCTGTTACTAGTGAAGGAAAAATATATGTAGCATCTATTGACAAAAAAATTTATGCTTATAATATATTAAAAAATCTGAATTCTGATACACAGAGGTATATAGATGTAAGTAATGAGTTATCGACCGTTGAAACAAGCTTAGGAATCTATGAAGATTATCTAATTTTAGCAACAGGGGAAACTGGTGGTAAAAACAAGATTTATGCATTAAATAAAAATAATTTAAAACAGCAACTATGGCCTAATCCATATCCTCTTCAAGATGATACTATTTGTTTTTCTTCAAATCCTACTATCGATGAAGATAGACTTTTTATTACAAGTTGGGGTGGCAACATATGGGATACAGCATATTTTTCATTAATCAGTCGTTTTCTTGGTGGTAATAACAAAATCATTGCAATTGATATAAAGACAGGTAACGAACTTTGGGAACCTATAACACTTCCAACAGGTAGTATATCAAGTCCTGCTGTTGGAAACGGTTTAGTATATGTTGGATGTCAAAACATGTCCGGGGCAAGTTTATTTGCATTTGATACCGAAACAGGTGATCAAATATGGAGTTCAAATCTTGGAATCATAGGTAGATCAAGCCCTGTTTATGCAGATGAAAAAGTTTTTGTATTATCAAATAAGAAACAAAACATTTCTAGCATTGGAACTTATATGCTTACGGCAGTTAATGCAAATAATGGTAAAACATTATGGAACAAGTCTATCGGTGAGTTTAAAACATCTTCACTTATAAATATAATCAAGGGTTTGAATTTTACATATCAAATATTAGAGGGTTTTGCACCAATATCAACTCCAGCATATAAAGATGGAACTTTATTTGTTTTATCTCCAAATGGAACTTTTCTTGCAATTGATACAAACAATAATGGTTCTATTAAATGGTATTATAATATAACAAATCCTTTAATTGATCTTTCATATCACATAACATCACCAGTTGTAGTAGGCGACAGGGTTTATATTATATCTGGTGATTCAGTTTTATATGCATTTAAAACAGAATATACCTCAGGTTTAGTAGAACCTGTATGGAGTATGGAGATTGGTACACCTGGTTATGGTCATTATGAAAATGTAGCTAGACCTGATATCTTAGCATCTCCGATAATCTCAGATAACATGGTAATTATTAGTGCAACTTATGATACAACTAATTTAACAGGTCACCTTATTTGCATTGGAGATTACACCCAGAATTTTGAAGGAACTATAAAATCAACAAATATACATGTTCCAACTGGTAAATGGTGGAATAAGTTATATGCTAATATTACAAGTAGTACCAAAAACAAAGTTGTCTTTAAGATACTAGATGAAGATGACAAAGCGTTAACAGATTGGTTTAGTAATCCTACTAGTGGTTATAACCTTTCAAATATAGATAGTAATGTTATAAAATTATATGCAAAACTTAGTAATACTGATAAAACTCAGGTTCATGCAGCGCTTAACAGTTGGACTATAGATTGGGTAGATGAAAAAGTAGCACCAATTTTTAATATTACCAGTTTTGTACCAGGAGTAGATGGTTGGATCAGCTCTAATTTAACAGAATGTTCAATCAAAGCCATTGATAAAGCAGATAAAAATATAATGTCAGGCCTTGATATTGACAGCGCGAAATACAGAATAGGATATATTGAAAAAAATACTGATAAGAAAAAATTATCTGATTGGATAAAAGCAACATCTTCTGCTAGTTCAGGTGCAAATGAAGCACGCATTGTTGCAAATCTTAAAGAACATGGTCTTAACATTAAAAATTATGTAAATATCACATTTGTAATAAAGGACCTTGCTGGTAATCAAGGTTATAGCAGCATTATCACCTTTAAAACAGATACAACTAAACCTAAATCTGATATTTTAAATAAACAAGATTTCCAAGACAGCTACAATACATTGGTACCTGTTAAAGCCAAAGGAAATGATACAGGCACAATAGCAAATACAAGTGGTATCAGATATGTCTCATTGATTTATCAATACAGTAAAGATAAATCTGCTAATTCTTGGAGTAACTGGCAATATTATGGTGATAATATAACATCAACTACTTATACTTGGGAATTTGGTGAAAATCTAAAAAGTGGTTATTATAAGATTTTAACGATAGCACTTGATAAAGCAGGTAACGAAGAAAACGTTAGCATAAACAAGATAGTTGAATTCTTCTTTGATAATATAGATCCAATTATAAAAAACAAATTTAATTCTGAATATAAAACTATAATAATACCAAGTTTTAACCTACAATTGTATGATGATTATAGCCTAGAAAACCTGTATTACAGACTTGACAATGAAACGGATTATAAAAAAGTTGTATTTAATAAAACAGAGGATATCAAAGGTAAACAAGATATTACTGTAAAATGGATGTTACCTGATGATAAATGGGCAGATTTTAAAGAAGATGAAGAACATTATATCTATTTCAAATTAGATGACACAGCAGGTAACAATATTGAAACAACAAAAAGCAATACCCCTAAAGTGATAAAAGATGAGAATATTTCGCAGTTAAATGTTGATTTAACTGATTTTTCTAAATTAAAACTAGGTGATACTTATACAGTTAAGGCAAACATACCTTCAGATATAAAAGTTGATAAAGCAACATTATTCTATCAATATTCAAAGGATAATAGTAAATGGAGTATAATAGAACAAGTAGGAGACGATATAACATCTCCACCATATAAATGGAGTTTTACTGCATCAAATGGTAGCGGTTATTATAAGTTCTATACAAAAATAATTGATGCATCTGGAATAGAATACACTTCTGATTCAGAGATAGTAAATGTAACACTTATACCATACATAACATTAGTATTAGTAATAATAGCAATTATTTTCGTATTATTTACAATATTTATTATTAGAAAAATGAAAAAACGATGATTAATCCTAAAATCCTTTTTTTATATTTTTGAAATTATTTCGTTAATTAGAACATCTATTCCTTCTTTGCTTTCGCATGAAACTTTAATGTTTTTAGAACTAGTTTTTTTAAAATCTGCTTTGTTTTCTACAATTATAAACTCTGAATCTTTAAACATTTCTTGCATCTGAGAAAAAAGATGTTTTTGATCGTCAAATCTATAACCGCAGGTTTCTGTAGGATCAAAAATAAAAACAACAATATCTGCAAGATTTTTAACAGCAGAAATCGCTTGCCGCTCGATTTTATTTCGCTCAGATAGCGGTCTATCTAATAGGCCTGGTGTATCAATGATTTGTATTTTTGTTTTATCGTATTTTTCTTGTTTAAACATATGACCAATTACTAACTCTTTTGTCGTAAACGGATATTGAGCAATCTCTGGTTTAGCAGATGATAAGCATCTAAGCAGGGAGGATTTACCAACATTTGGAAAACCCGCAATCACAACAGTTGGAATATCCTCAATATCTGGAAAAGATATAAAAACGTCTCTTGCGTCTTTAAGAGTTTTAAGTTCTTTTTTAACTTGTTTGACTATACTTGTGACTCTTCCATATATCTCTTTTTGTTTCTGTTTTAAAAATTCAATGTTTTGAGATCTTTTAAGTTGAGTAATTTGAGTTGTAAAAACCATATAAGATGTTTTTCTTGCCCAGTCTACACCACCAAGTGATTTTTTAAGTTCATCAACATCAAATTTAATTGCGAGTAGCTCCTGAAAAAAAGGATGCATATTATTAATCGATGGAAATTTTTTTACATAACTTTCCAAAGTTGTAATAATTGTTGTGCAAAATGAATCAGTTTTTGCAATAATCGTTTTTTTCTTCCTGTAAAAAGCATCTCTATCAACAATATTGACTTTATCTGTTTTTTTGAATGCTCTATCTATTAACTCTTGTGATTCTAATATTTCTGGTAGTTCTCTAAACATAATAATTGATAATGTTTGTCGACATAAATGTTTTTCTTACACCAATAAAGCTTAATAGTTATGCTATAATAATAAAGTGCCAAAACTGAGTACCTCAATATTCTTTTTTGGTTTGATGTAAGGGAAGTGGCTTAGACCCTTCCCGAAACCCACTAGAATAGTAAAAATTTAGAGATCCAAAATACGTATAACAAAATCGATTTTTTTCCCATTAGAACTACAATTTTAACAATCTAAATTGAAATAGAAATAGTATCCTATATTATCACTAAGTTGTAAAATATATGATTTTTATAAAAATTTTGTTTTATATTAAAGTCTTACATATATTGGTCTTGTTCCGTAACCCGATCCACCCAAAATCAATTCGAATGAAGCTGAAATGTAGTACATTCCTATTTTCGAGTATTGATGTGAAATAAAATTTCTTCCAGATAGATATGTACCATCGCCAAAGTTCCAGTAAATTTTCCCTTTTATAAAAAACATAGGAAAAGTTATGTAAAAATATACATTTTTTCCAACCCTTGGTAATAATGGAAATGAATGAATATAAAATAAACGATTAGGAATTTCAGAATTTTCATTTGATTCTTTTTTTACAATTTCTTGATTGTTATATTTTCCTGTGGCAACACCTGCGCAAATAAACAAACCTACAATAATAATTCCAATTATTTTCTTATTCATCTTTTTTACCTCCACCTCTCACAGATTCACATTTAAATACAGGTATTTAAAAACTATGCTAATAATTGTCACAAAATGACGAAATAATATGTTTTATTTTGATATCATTTTTAAAAAATATATATAAATGGGTCTGGAATTAGTGCGGTATGAAAAGGATGAGAGATAGATAGGAATTATTAAAAATCATTTTCTTACCATGGCATTGAGCATAATCTTAAGAGCAAAATTTCAAAGAGTCATAGGCGAAGGCGGCGTTAACGATAAAAAAAATTATTACTTTAATAATTATCAATCATCTCTTTTTTTATTATAAAAAATCTCCAAGAATACCACTGGTTTTACAGGCTGTCCGATAATTCATCTACTTTATATGGTTTAATGCCCTTCAGGATGTTATAAGTTTTATAGAGGTGGGATAATT
>JALHTX010000207.1 GCA_022866015.1 Thermoplasmatota archaeon | reverse complement strand
GCAACCGACCAATAATCTCGCGGAACAGGCAATCCGAGAACATGTGATCATGCGGAAAATCATCGGCACCTTCCGGTCGGAGGAGGGTTCTGAGAACTATCAGTTCATCGCGTCATTGCTTGCAACCTGGAGGTTGCAAGGGAAAAATATGTCCGAGGAGTTAGAGAACCTGCTCAGACATGAACTCTGTCTCTCCTGGAACTAAACAAATACAAAAATTGTTTAAGAACAGCAATTTGTTAAAATATCTTTATACCAACAGGAAAAAAATATTTTTCAGATTTTGACAGTGAGAGCCAGAGTTATAATCTGTAAGTAAAAAGAACAGTGTAAAAATACAATTTTTAAAATTTTTTTTCCACATTAATTGATAAAAATTCTGTCATTAAAAACTTTATTTTCTAATAAAAAAGTGAATTAAAAATTTTATCTAATGAACTTTTACGAATTAGACAAACATTTCTGTCTGATTTTAAATACCCTTAGTATTTAATTTTTTAGATAAATAGGCTCATTATTGTATATAAAATATCACCAAAAATAAATGTGCATATAAAACCTAATAGTAGGGGTATCATAAATGGTATTTTTGGTGTTACCCATATTTCTGTGATTCCTTGTTTTTCAAATTCGTTATATTCTTCTTTGGTATCAAATTCTTTTGGTCTTATAATTAGTTTTGTTTTTCCGTCTTGTATTTTTTCTAGTGGCCATACAAATTTTTCCTTTGCTTTTTGTAGTTTCATTTTGTATCCAAGGAGTGCATGTGGTAGTTTTATATTTCTTTGTGTTAGATTGTAGATCAGTAAAAATATTGGTATGAATAAGAAGATTATTAGTGAGTTTACAAAAACAGTCCATGACGCAGGCATAAATGATCCTTCCCATATCGGAAAATGATATATTGTTGGTTGAAGAGGTAATAGTATTGTTATTGCCATTATTGCTTTTGCATCTGCCCCACCGAATAGTAAACGCATTTGAAATAACAAGTATACAAAACCTATCATTATTGGTATGAAAATAAGTATCATTATGTTTTCAAAACCTATTGTTAAGTATTGGATTAGTAACAATATTGCTCCTATCACACTCATTATAATCCATAGTATGTCTGATGCTCTCCTTGTTTTGATATCTGTATAGGAGGCATATGATAGTATTATTACTCCAACAATGAATCTTACAACGTCTAACAAGGTTGCTGTTTCTATCATAGTTGGATAGTATCAGAATCAATGATATTAAAATGATGATTATTTTTAATTTTAATCATTTATATTTTAGATATATATTAAGGTAATCTGCTGACGAAACGTTTAATTTGTGGTATAGTTCTAAGTAGATGAATCTTTTTTGTATCCTCTAAGGTTTCATAATCACGTAGCATCCAGAATACATGATCTGCTACTTCTTGGATAGATTGCCTTTTTTCATACTGAGTATACAAATCAATGAAACGAAAAATTTGTTCTTTGATATCAATAGTTTTTTGTGAAAAAACCCAGGGGCGATGCATTGATTCTCTACCTATCATTACAAGATCACAATTGGTTTTTGAAAGTAACTTTTCACCTGCATCAATGCTATCTATATCACCATTAGCTATTATTGGTATCCTAGTTTTTTCTTTTACTTGTTTCATAATTGTCCAATTAACCATTCCAGCATATTTCTGCTGTGCTGTTCGACCATGAATACAGACAGCTGATGCTCCTGCTTCTTCAAGTAGTTGTGTTACTTTTACTGCGTTAATTGTCTGTGCATCCCAGCCGATACGAATTTTTGCAGATACTGGTTTATTTGTTGCATTAACCATCGATGAAAACAAACCGATTGTATTTTGAATATCTTTGAGGAGATAGGCACCTGTTTTCTTTGCAAGATAATCTTCTACGATACAACCTATATTTAAATCAATTATGTCGGCAAATGGCTCAACTTTTTTTACTGCGCGTCCAAGGCTTTTTTTGTTACTTCCAATAATCTGAACAGTTACTGGATGCTCTTGAGGTTGAATGTTTAAGAAGTCTTTTAGTTCATCATAATTTTTCTCATTAATAATATCTGCATCTATCATTTGAGTATAGATTAGGTTTGCACCGTTTTCTTTGCATAGTAAGCGAAATGCTGTGCAGTTTACCCCTG
>JALHTX010000206.1 GCA_022866015.1 Thermoplasmatota archaeon | reverse complement strand
TTATACCACAAAAAGAAGAAAATAAAACAATAACCTTAGAATATACTATGTTTAAAGAAGATGGTAGCCAAATAGTTCAAGAAATAACTGTAGACAAAAACGATATAGCAACATTTAATGAAATTATTCAACAAATTTTTGAAAAGATCATATCAACAGATAAGTGTAATATAAGTGAAATAATAAAAGAATTAAAAGAAAAATTCGGTCAAAATAAAATATTATCACCAATATCAACTATATTAGGAATAAGACCACTCCAAAAAAGAGTATTCATTTTAAGTAACGGATATGGACCTAAATTAGATCTACACCTGAAAAGAGATATTTCGATTTTTAAAATATATAGCTCATGGTATTACTTAGGTAAAAGTACTACAATAAATAGTAAAACAATAATAATTGACCCTATACCTGATACTAAATTAAAATTCTACAAATTAATAGAAGGACAACAAATAGGTATGATGACAAGATTCATAGGCTTTTACATCAGAATACCGAGTAATTTAATGGAACAAACACAAAGCCATACATTCTTTTTTGGATATGCAGTAAAAGTCCGAACATTTGATCTCCCTGATGCATAGATAAATCCTAATCCATATTTTTTCTTGTAAGAATTTAATTATTTTTTTAAAGTATATAAATATAAAATTAAAACTTTATTAAAACAAATAAGTTATGGAGAGAATGGGAGAAACAGGAAACTATAATCATAATAACACATATGATTTGGAGATACCAAGGATTTATAGAGAGAAAAAATACCTATTTTCTCCCATCTCTTAAATAATATTATAGAATATAAGGTTTTAAAATAACATCTATAGTATATATAGATATGATATTCCTATTAATTTAAATATTAATTTATATTATTAACCAATAATAAATCTTTAAAAAAAGAAAGTGTAGTTTCTTCAAAATTTGTGGGGGGAGAAAAATTGCTCAATGAAAAATCATATCTACAGATAAATAGGTTGAGTTATTTTAAAAATTTTAATATTACTATTTCGCCCATTCACCCTTATCAATATCAGGAAATTTTTAAGGAAATGAAAATTCAAATAAGAAACAAGATTTTACTAATCTGATATTAGAACTTTCATATAAGGATTCGCCTCTTTTTTAAAAGCTATTCAAAAAAATACAACATATAATAATAATTTATTATCAAAACTTTTTAAAAATATAAGAGAGAATGAGAGAAACAGGAGGAGCTTATTTTATATTATGGTTGTTTTGGAGAGATTTTAGGATGGGCATAAAACATATAAAAACTGATTCTCCCACTCTCTTATATGTTATTAATTATTGTTAGATTTTTAAAACTATAGCTATACGGAATATAGACTGGATATTCATATGTCTTTAAGTAATATAACTAGGTTATAACAACATTATAAGAAGAGTGGGGAGAATAAAGAAGTGCTCCTCATAATTCGTGGGGGTTATGAGGTGAAGAACAGAATAAACATCTTCTCGAATCTCTCCACCAAGACAAACATTTTATCTAAGATCTACTATATATAGTTTTATCTATTATAAAGTTAAAAATAGTAAAATTTAGTAAATTTTAAATAATTTTATATGACTCAATTAAAATTTTTAAGCTTTAATTGTAACGATTGTTATTATCTAAAATAGTTGTTTATTTAAAGAAAGTTTATCGAAGAATATAGATTTATAATAGTTAGTTTTATATATAGAAACTCTATTATGATAATTAACACATGTTATTTATGTGGGGGAAGATAAAAATATGAAAAATCATAAAATTTTGGTAGTTCTACTAATAGGTATATTTATTACTAGTTCTACCGGAGGGCCTTTAGGAGCTGGAAATATATCAAATACTAACAATGCAAATACAGATACTACAGATACAACAATTGAAATAAAAAATTGTCATCTTAATATAGGTGAACCAACTCTTAGTTCTCAAGATGTAAATGGTAATGAATTCGTTACAATTAAATTGGATGAATCTGAGACGTTTATGTCACATTCTGGAGAACCAATGTTACCAATTATTACAAGAACATTTGATTTTCCAATTGGAACCAAGATTAATGCAGTAAATGTCAATATCAATTGGCAGCGTCTTGATTTAGATAAAAAGGTTACACCAACTCCTGTAATGGTACCAAATTCAAATGAAATTACGCCTGATCCAGCATATATTGAAGAAAAAAGAATTGATGAGAATATTTACTCAAGCACAGAGCTATATCCAACAGAACCTTATACCATTAAATATGGATCTGGATTAAAAGATATGGAACATGTTATATTTGTCAATGTAAAATGTTTCCCGCAATATTCACCAGCTAACAATTATGTAAACATACCAACAGATATAGATATCAATATTGAATATGAAGCAGCAGAGACACCGCAGTCATTTGCAGAACAATATGATTTGATTATTATCACGCATGATATTTTTAAAGATGAATTCCAAAGATTGGTTGATCACAAAATACGCCATGGCATTACAACTAAAATGGTCACAGTTGGCGAAATATATGAAAATTACCTCGGAACTGCTACTAATTATACATGGGAAGCAATTAAAATGTATCTAGCTGATCATGTCATGAATTGGGATACAAAATATGTTTTATTAGTAGGTGGACATAAAGGACAAACATATGATTGGTATGTTCCTGATTTCAGAAGCAATAACTTTGATATAAACGATGATCCTTATTACCCACATTATGATGTAACATTTTCATCTGATCTTTATTATGCTGATGTATATTATGTAGATCAATATGGGCATCAAAAATTTGATAACTGGAATTCCAATAAAAACAGTATTTATGCAGAAGGGCCTGCCAGTTTAACAGGTACAGATGTTATGGATTTCTATCCTGATGTCGGTCTTGGTAGATTACCAGTACGCTATACATGGGAAGCAAAAACAGTAGTAGATAAGATCATTGATTATGAAAATAATGCGGCTGATTCCTGGTTTAAAAGAGTAGCAATTGCTGGAGGAGATTCATTCCCATGGGAAAGATATCCAGGTCAGGCAACTCCAGGTATATGGGAAGGAGAAATCGAGGGTGATGTTTTTGCTGAAATGTTTGCTGACAAAGGTTTTACGAGTACAAAAATGTATTGTTCAGATCAAGGAGATATCCTAGTCACAGGAGCAGCTGATTGTTACAATGAAGTATCCAAAGGATACGGCTTTTATTGTGCGGACGGACATGCAAATGCATTTTCGTTAGGAAGCTACAAGCCGGATACTGGTATTATGCCACCACCTATAACCGAGTTTTACTCAGGTTTCAATGTAATTCAATATAAAAACAAGGATAAACTATTTTTTGGCCTATTTGATGGATGTCACAATGCTCAAATCGAGACAACCGCACAGAAAATAATTAATGCGTTATTTAGTGAAAACCCAGACCCAGAATTTATCCTTAGTCGTTATGAATGGCTTCCTAGTGATTCAGAATCCTTCTTTGTTACTATGAAAGGCGGAGGAGCAATAGGTCTTATAGGAAATACTGCTTTAGGACTTGGTGGAATTGACTATGGTATTACAGAATTTGTTGGTGGTTGGATTCAACTACGTTTTGCAGAAGGATATGTATATGCCAACCAAGAAAATACAGGAGCATTCTGGACATACGGAATAAATGGATATATTGATAATTTTGATGTCAATTTTGATGCTGGTGACCGAAAAACAATAGAAGAAAGAATTTTACTTGGTGATCCTAGTGTTAAAATGGGCGGGTATCATACTGGTTCATTATCAGAATCTGATGATTCAGAAGAAACAGAAGTAAATTATGGTCCTGTTTCAGCTTCAGTTCCAACATGGTCAGTTGGTGACAGCTGGACATATAAAGTCGATAACATTGACTGGGATTTAACCTTAACAGAGGATCGAGGTATTACACTTAAACTTAGCACCGGCGATATAAAACTTGAAGTTACTGAAGTGACAAGTGATAGCTATATTACATCTATTACATCTGATAATATAGAAGTTACTTTGGGTGGAATGTTTGATTACCATGAGCAAAACTTAAAGGAAGGTA
>JALHTX010000205.1 GCA_022866015.1 Thermoplasmatota archaeon | reverse complement strand
TATGTTTAGAATTGTTATTATCATAGTAAGTATATAAGAACCAGGAAAATGTTCGGTAAAAACCGAATAAGTAAGTTTTTTACTATAATTTCTATATCTTTACCAAAAGTAGAGAAAAATAGAAAAAAGTTAGAGTTAGGTTTTAGTTATAGTACAGGTTTAGTATTTTTTCAAAGAAAGAATAATACGAATATTCTGTAACCTGCAAGTATATGAACAAAAACTAGAAAAAATAGCGAATTGTATAAATGTAATTTTAGGAATAATGACAGCAATCATTTAAATATTATCATTTAAAAGTATATTTTGGTGGATAAGATGAAAGTAAAAGTTAAAAAGAAGACAGATTTTGATGAACAAATAAAAGAAATTGGTATAAGAATGAAAAGTATTATTAAAGAATTAGATCATATTAAACAATCTAATCAAATATTAACATCACAGATACAAAAAATATTTAATACATCAAGTTTAAAGTAAAAATAAATAATTGAAAATATCAAAAAAATAAGTAAAAATACAAAATAAGACAATTTTTCTAATTAATTAGATTATTTTTTCTCCCTCAAAACTACAAATTTCTTGTTTAAAATTATGTTCCACTCAATTTATTTATTTCATAATATAGATTTGCATTTGTTTTCTTAAAAGATTCTAGTAAATCTTCCCACTTTTTTATTAACTTTTCATCTTTCTTCTGCTTTGCTTCTTTAAAGTTTTTCTCTGAATTTTTAATCCATCTCTCTGTAAATTGAATAAGTTCACGATAATGTTAAATACTTTCTTGATTCATCTCTTTAATCATTTCTTTTCTTGGTTTATTAAGTAATTCTCTTATTCTTTTCTCTTCTGATTCACGTTTTTGTAACATTTCTTCGTTAAAAAGCTTTATTTTTTCATCAATTTCTTCTCTTGTAAAAATTTTATTTTCTACCAACCAATTATTATACTTATCAATATATTGAAGAGTATCTTTATTCATTTCATCTATTTCTTTAGTTAACTTTTTAATTTTGACAATCCAAAGATAAATCCAAAGATAAAATACTATAATTATTGAAATTAATATTATAGCAATAATAGTTTCTATTTGCATATTTTTTCTCCCCTTGTTATACACTATCAATTAACACAGATATAAAAATAACTGATAATCTTTAAAGAAGGTAAGGTATAATAGGATAAGCCTATTTACTATACAGCATCCAATTCAAATGTGATATATCAACAGTATTGTTTTAGTATTTTTTCAAAGAACGGAAAACGCTGAATAAGTTTTTCCAACCAGAAATTAACTGATGATAGAGTTTTTGATTTACCTTGGCTATCAGTTTTTATCAACCAAACATCACCACCTGTATTAACTGAAAAACCTGTAACGCCTGTGATGATTGTAAATTCTGCATATTAGATGATAAGGATATACCACCTAATATATATCAATATTAAATGAAATTAAAATCGATTGCAAACATTACTTATTTAATCAAATTCTTATTATGTCAACCTTTCTTTCTTCTATGAGGTCTCACAGGTACTGTTTTAGGTAAAAATTTACGATTTTCCTTCTAAACACTACGTCTACGCCATCCTTCCAATTATTTATCAATTGTAACTACTTCACCTAGTTTGTGTATCAATTCTCTAAAAATAAAAGGAAAAATTTAATAATTGGTTATTTTTATTTTATTTTGATCATAAATTGAAAAACACTCTAATTAAAAAAATAATAGTTTTTGCAGTTTCAATCTTACTTGTAGGAACTAATTCAATAGCCTTAGCCCAAAATATACAAGAAACGCTCACCTGTAAAAACATAGGAACCAATTCAGCACCTTACAATTATTACACATATCAAAATATGACAAGTTTACTCAAAAGTTACGCAAACAACCACTCTGACATCATGAACTTAACATCCATTGGTAAAACCTACCAAGGCCGAGACATATGGATGGTAAAGATCTCTGACAATGTAAGTGCGGATGAAAACGAACCTGGTGTTCTGCTTATGGGTGCTCACCATGGAAACGAAAAACCTTCCTATGAAGTTTTGATTTATTTCACCAAATACCTAGTCGATAACTATGAAAAAAATAATAGCAAGAAGCCTGCAAATATTGATCCAGCTGTAGACCGAGTAAAAAATATTGTGAATAATACCCAAATATACATAATTCCCATGGTTAATCCTGACGGCGTAGAAGCAAACTCTAGAAAAAATTGTGCTCCCAACCATGGCCCATTCGGCCATAGTAAAAAAAACACATCTTATGGAGTTAATCTAAATAGAAACTACGACTATCAGTGGTATCTAATATATCTTCACCCACAATTCTATGTTCCTTGGACACAGATACGAGACAAGGGTCCTAATTATCATGGACCGTATCCGTTTTCTGAAAACGAAACAATCGCAGTAAAAAAGTTTGTAGAAACTCATAACATAAGTATTTCAATATCATATCATACCTTCAACCAAATCATTTTTTATCCATGGTTATTCACATCAAAACCAAATAAAGATGAAAAGCTCTTTATATCAATTGGAGAAAATATCTCAAAAATAAACAATTACACACTTACAAAACACTTGAATCTCCCGCCATGGTACCGTGCAACTATCGGAGGTTCGGAAGATTGGCTCTACGGTAGACATAATATTTTAGCGTTTTTAATAGAATTGGGAAACTCCCATGCACCAAAAGAACCCAAAGTTGTATCAGAGTTATGTAGAGTACATACAAATGTTAATCTGTATGTGTGCGAAAGGGCAATATCACTTAACAAAATTTAGTATATACCAATTCTCATTGGCAATGTTTTTCTTTTGGAAATAATAAAAGTTTGTTTAAACTTTATAAAAAAAATTATTGTTTATAATTTTCTCATTAACAATTGTTTAAAAAAAAAAGAAATAATAGTTAGAGCTTGGTTTTTTTAAAGAAAGAATCAACAGATTAACAAAACAAAAAATTTATTAATCAATATTTGTTAAATTTTCAATTGTGAGGTGAGGTATGGCAACATATATTATTCTTAGTCGAATTTCTCCTCAAGCATTTTCAAATCCTGGGGAGTTTATACAATTAGCAGCACAAGTTTCTGAGAAAATAAAAAGCGAATGTCCTGGCGTTACTTGGAAGAATAGTTATGCAACAATGGGTCGTTTTGATGTCATTGACATCGTTGAAGCAGATGATCAAAAGGAAATTGAAAAACTTACGATGATAATTCGTGCATATGGGTGTTCATCGACTGAAACCTTATTGGCTACGCCATGGAAGGAATTTCTAGACATAGTGTAGAAGATTTTATAGTTAGAACATTATTTTATCATTGATTCGCAAAAAAACATGCTCTTAAAATTCTAAAAGATTAAATTAAAAACTTATCAAAAATGTCTGTTAATGAAGTTTATCCCCCTAAAGGAGATAACCCCCTTCAAATAACCAAATTAAGTAGTTTTTTCAATATGACATTCTACCAAATTAACTTTAAATATATAGTATACAAAATTTAGACTGATAGAAAATGTTCAAAAAATATAAGCGTGAAAAAGAAAAAAAATATAAAAGATTGTTCAACCAAGAAGACCCATTTGACCCAATAAATTATGAAGAAAAAGACAAAGTAACTTTCTTTTTTAAAACGAGAAAAAAATTAAAATATGATATAAAAAAACATAAAGAATAAAAGTGTCTGTTAAAGAGGTTTATCCCATAAAGGAGATAACCCCCCTTAAAATAACCAAATTAGGTAGATTTTTCAATATGACATTCTAACAAGTTAACTTTAA
Organism: Thermoplasmatota archaeon; assembly: GCA_022866015.1. Classification (GTDB taxonomy): domain Archaea; phylum Thermoplasmatota; class E2; order DHVEG-1; family DHVEG-1; genus PFL35. Next base: position 6,000 of record JALHTX010000205.1, on the reverse strand, counting down.
GTATAATAGTTTACAAAAGTTAGACTGATAAAGAATGTTCAAAAAAAATAGGTATGAAAGAGTGGGATACTATAAAAAAATCCTAAATGAAAAAGATGCATTCGATAAAGAAATTTTAAATTTAATAAATAACAAAGAACTATCAGTAGGAATCGTAGAGATCAAAGAACCAAAATATGATACTATGTATAATATAAACCTAGATTCACTATCAAAAAATGAACGACCTTACTTTATTAAAGAGAAAAAACTTTTTAAATATAATATAAAACAATAATTCTAAATCTTATAGGTAATTATATGATGGGAAAAATTTGTCCAAGATGTAAAAAAGATTTAATAAGAATTAGAACTAAAGGGGGGGATATTTTGGAATGTGCAGGAAGACCACCCTGTGGATATTATGGTATGGAAGGATGGAAGGATTATCCTATCCAAAAAACAGGTCAAGAAGATGAATGTCCTAAATGTGGTAACCATGTAGATAAATATTGGATTTGTAGTAACAGAGCTTGCGATTATATGAAAAAAATCCCTTAACAATTATTAAATAAAAAAAAAAGGAAAAAAGAGTTTAGAGTTTGGTTTTTTTAGTTATAATAATATTGGTTTAGTATTTTTCCAAAAAAAGGAAAACGATATAAGAATATTTTAAAGAAATTATCAAAATAATAATTACACTAGTTATCCAGAATGCAACATAACCTGCAATAGGCAACATGCTTGTTCTAGGTATGGTATACTTGCATTGAAATATTAAATGTCTGTGTTGTATTTTCTCCAAATATTATTAGTTATTTTTTCATATCTTCCCCATCCTCAAACCACAATTTATTTTTCACCATATTTCCAAAATATTAGTTATATTATCCAAAAACCCTAAAAATAATAGATGATAATAAAACAACAATACAAAAAACATTCTACTAGATATACGATTACATTCTAATTTAATCTGAATAAAGCCGATCGATGTACATACCAAGAGGCTTGGAAGATATAGTCAATTCAAGCCCCAATGATGTCCAACTTGCCTCTTTTTCTAAAGCAATCAGATCACTGTATAAGTATGGAAAATGGTGCTGACAAAAATCCAGAAATCCCTGATAGAAATAAGTGGCTTGCGGACAAAGATATATCCCAGTAAGTATGGCCTGCCCTTTTGTTATATTGATTAAGAGCGGAAAAGTTTTGCAATCAAAAGGTTTTTTTTCATGAATAGTACATCTGGTTGATTTCTGAAATTGACATGGAGTCTTTAACGACGTCTTCGTCAGAGCATTAAGCTTTCGGTTCTTCTTTGTATACTTTTTTAAAAAATCCTTCTTCGTCATCTTCAAATAATGTGCAACATTTTGGATCTCATCATCTGCGATCTCTATATAATTAAAAATCTTACAGCAGAGCCCACAATCTAAACAATTTCCAAAATATCCCAGAACTTTATCACCGATAAACAGTTCATCTTCTTCGTCAAACTCTAACATCTATCTTGTCTACAATATTGTATTAATTATTTATAATATTGCCATTTTTCTCATTCTTTTTTCTCCCTCAAAACCACAATTTCAAAAACAATTGTTTGTTTAAAAACTATCTAAATCAGCAAAAAACAAAAAGATTTCAACATGTAAATTAACAAATAATAAAATTGTTTAGTTTATTAAAAAAATAAGATATTATTTATATTCTTTTCTAATGTTTCCCCTATATTAGTTTCCTTCTTTGGCATCCAATTTCTATTTTTCAATATATAGATAACCTAACTTAAATAAGAGTAAAATTATTATTATGATAACTGCAATAATTACACCAACAATTAATAATACATTAATACCCCCACCCGCACTAGTTTTTTCAACCAATTTCTCTGGTCCAACCAAAGCAAATAAAGAAAAACCCTTCGTCATAGCACTATAATAAACAAAATTAGTATCCTCACTATCAAAGTTTGTTGTAAGCTCCTGCCAACCATCATTCTTATACCTTAACAACCTAACACCATTCTTATCAACATCATTAGAATCCATCCATGATTTTGCAATTTTAAACTTAAGAGTAATAGAATCAATATTAGTTTCATTAATACTACTACCATTTGAAAGAAATTCAATATCTGAATATGAATAAATAAAAAGATTCTGAGTATATGTAATAGAATAACCAGCACCAAAACTAATTAGAGTTGTATCAGCCATCGTAGGTCTAGTAATATCAGCAGAGCTAATTGATAAATTAGCAATAAATAAATTGGTATCCTCCAATTTATTAACAGAATCGATAACAACACTATAAAACACCATCTGACTAGCTGTTCCCCAATCTATACTTATTTCTTTATCATCATCAGGGTTAATATCCCCAATATCTTCCTCAACTGATGATATACTACTAGCAATATTAAACGAATCACTCTTAACAGCACTATTATTAAGAGTATCAGAAACAGTAAGCAAAATAGTATGACGACCAAGAGCAAGTTCCGAGGATGGAATATAAACAAGACCCTCCGAAGTCACATTAGCACTACTAGTAAGATCAATATTATCCAGATAAAAAACAATACTATCCGGGTTTATTATACCTACATCATAATACGATATTTTTATAGTTGGTGTTTTATCATAAATAACAGAGTCTAACCCAGGATTTTCAATCCTAATCGTAGGCTCCGCCCTTATCGTATCAACATAAAAAAAGGCAAAACACGAAAAAAATAAAATAAAAACAATTGAAAAAATAAATAGTTTCCAAACAATCTTATTATCAACTAAACTTTTACCTAACCGCATAAACTCACCACCAAATCCACCCATTTAATTATTAAGACAAACTAATTTTCAATCTCAATAATTTTATCATATGAAATAAAACATTAAAATATATAGTTTTCTAAAATTAATAAAAATATATGAATGATTTAGCAAAAAAAACATAGCGAAAAATTGTCGTATGTTGTTTTTATACATTTTATTTTTAATTTTGAAACATGTAAGATGCATATAATCTTCATAAGATTTAAAATAAAATAACTTATTCAATGTTGCAAGATAGAAATAATATTTTAGGGGAGGAAAAAATATGAAAAAATTAAAAAATAAAAAAATTGATTTTATCGATATTGCCGCAATATTTGTAACAATCCCTTCTTTACTTTCATCAGTAAGTTGGATAGGATCAAGTAATGCTGGCGGTGAAGCAGATGATTTAAAAACTGCTGCTCTTGGATTTATGATATTACGCTTAGAATCACAAACTCAAGCATCGACTGAGTTAATTCAAGCTCAAACGTATTTAACACAAGCAGGCATGTATTACGCAGAAGCAGATTCAGAATATGACAATGAGACGAAATCATATTTAATTGATTTGGGTAATCAATCAATTGAGATGTCTAACTACCATGCCTCAGTTGCTATTGAAGCAGAAAATCGTACTCAAAATTACTTTGAAAATTTTTCAACATCCTTGGAAAGGGCAACAAAACTTGGAAATTTAGCATCTCAGAGAACAACTAGTGCACTTATTTTTACTATATCAGCAATTGTTGCTTCTGTTATAGGAATATTAAAACGTAAAGAAATTTTGTATGTTTTCTTTCCATTATTTATAATTGCCATATATTATTTGGTTATATCACTAGTTACTTCCGTATAAAATTGCGATATTTTTCTTTTTTTTATTTTTTTGAAATGTTATCAGTTTAACAAATTGTTGTTTTTATATATTTTATTTTTAATTTAGTAAACGTTTATTTTTATTCCATTTTACAATTCTTAGAAGATTTTGTAAAAATCTATTATATCTAATGATGTGTTGTATTCATTGCTTGCTTTAACTGTCAACGTATGCAAGCCACTAGTTGTTTCTAGGTTCCATTCATATGGTGGTTCATCATCAATAAAGCTATTTATACCGTCTAAGTAAAATTCTACTAGATTTGCGTTTTCAACAGTTACATCTATTTTTATGTCTCCTATAATCCGAGGTGCTCCTTTTATAAATAACGGGAAATCTCTGAATATTGTTGAAGATTCTATTCCAAATAAATATGTTTTAAAGATTTTTGGGGTTTGAATCTTTATGTTTGGAACATCAGGATTTAAGTTACCATACACACCATCAAGATACATAATCCCCGTACTATTCTTATCATCTCTTTTATACCAATCACCAGTTATCATACCAGCATTATATGCCAATTTTAACCAGCCGTCTTCACCCCATTCTGTCCCAGCACTATTTTTTACTATCCAGCATTGCTCATTATCATCGTATCCAACAATAGTCATAAGATGTCCCCCAGCTATTTGCCCCCATTTATGACTGTATACTCCGCCTTGATAATATAAAAAATCTTTCCAGAAATGCGCACAAAAAACAAGAGGACCATGTTCAATTAATGCTGTTTTAATCGCCACTTCTGTGTTTTCCACCCAACCCCAACTCTGTATCTTCACTGTTCTATTCTCCCAACCATCTAAGCTAGTAAAAGAATAATCATATGGTCTATGTGGATCAGGGAAGCAACCTTCATCTGGCACCCCTATTTTTATTAAATAGTTAGCTGCATCAATCAGGTTTACATATCCTGCGTCGTATGTTCCACCCGCATAGAAATAAAGATGGGCTTCTGAGAGGTCAGGATTATAAATTTCTTTAGTTTGATATTGCATCATTATCTCCAATGCAGCACATAGCGCGTATGCTTCACAAGTTGGTGCTGGCGCCTGGTTTTTTATCGGCGTAGTATAGTCAACTCCATCTATATTACGATAGGTAAAAGATGATGGCAAATCAGTTTTATCTAAAGAGATATTAATTTTTTCTGATTTGCTGATAGAATCAATAAAAGTTGAAAAAATAATTATGACAACAAGTATTGCTATTATTTTTTTCAAATTATTATATCTCCTATTTTATTGATAAAAGAGTTCCAACATATATATATTTTCCTTACTGTATATTATCAATTATAATACCTAATAGTTGTATTTTAACTTATTTTGTTTAAACAATTATTATAGTATAAATTTAACAAATTGTTGTTTTTATACATTTTATTTTTAATTTTGTTGCATATACTATACATAAGATTTAAATTAAGGTAATTTATATAATTTTATAAGATAAGAAAGGGTTTTTTTAAGGGTGGAGGTAAATAAGATGTATAAAAAAATAATTGGAATTTTTGTATGTATGATATTGAGAACCAGTTCTATAACTGTAAATGCAATTTATTCAAATAATACATCTTTATCTGATAAAAAAAGAAAAACAATCTGTAACTTAATAAAACATCTATGAGAGAAAAATGTTGAATATTATTTTATATATTCTCATGACTTTATCCCTTATTAGTTGGATAATATATCTAATCGTAATTATAAAAAATTATTATAAGATACCACATTTGTCAAAACATTCTCAGGGTGCCCGACTCCAGAACATCCCTATAGTTTCTATTATTATTCCAGCAAGAAATGAATCGAGAAGAATCAGTAAATGTATAGAAACTTTAAAATCACAAACATATTCAAAATTAAAAATTATTATTGTCGATGATTCAACGGATAATACCGTTGAAGTAGTTAATAACATAGTGGCAAAAGATAAACGATTTAAAATAATCAAACAAGAACCGTTCACTCCTGGTTGGATAGGAAAACCGTTTGCTCTACAACAGGGAAGTAAACTAGCAAAAGGAGAATGGCTTCTATTTATTGATGCTGATACCTATTATGATTCAGTTCTCATTGAAAGAGCTATAGAATTCGCTTTGAAAAACAAGCTAGATATGCTTAGTTTAATACCATGTTATATTTGCAAATCATTTTGGGAGAAAATTATCGAGCCAATTCCACTTGGTGAAATACTTTTCGCAAATCCGTTAGCTAAAGTAAATGATCCTAAAAGTAAGGTTTCTGCAGCTGGTGGATGGTTTATTATGATAAAACATTCGATTTTTAATAAGGTGGGAGGATATCAATCAATAAAGGG
>JALHTX010000204.1 GCA_022866015.1 Thermoplasmatota archaeon | reverse complement strand
CCATCGTTGCGAGAAGAGTGCCGAGCAATACTATATACCATATTTTAGAATATCCAATAGCGTTGAAGTATTGTCCAAGCCACACAACCATCATAGACATCACCAGCCAGCACATCCAGATTGCTGCAGAGAAGAGTATATATCTGATATCACTTCGATTGATGACACCAAGGCCGTAGAAATGCTTCTATCGTATCCCAAGTTTACGTTCTTCTTTTATCAGTTCATATCGCTTCGTTTCTTTCATAAAGACCCAGAGGATTAACACGGGTATCATAAAAAAGAACATAACGCCATACATCCATTTCCAGTTTAGACCAATTTGTTGGAGAATTAGTGGAATAATTGCCATGAGTGGAATAAGACTCAAGAAATATACCAGAGAGACAAGTTTCGCACGTTTTCCCGCAGGTGCTTCTTCACTGATTGGTATAGTCCACATGTTCGAGACGGTTGCGTAGATGATGATAGTGAAGAAGACCATATACAGGTGAAACGAAGGTGTGAAATACACGATTGCTAATGAGGGAATTCCAAACAGAAAAATCAGAATTAACAGAGAATATTTTCTCCCAATAATATCGATTAGTCCGTTCAGCAGGAAAATCAAGAACGTCGGAATAAAATAGAGTACTTTCCACCATGAGTATTCAGACTCTGTCACATTATATTCTTTAATAATATGTGGAATCGCGTTAGTCTCGATAAAAGAGAGGTATTGATCCATAATTGCAATCAACGCCATTAGGAGGATTAGATAGATAATGTAACTTCTGCTTCTTTCAGTTATTAGACTTTTTGTTTTTTTTTCTAAATAATCCGTATTGTTATCCCTCAAAAATAATCTCTTTTTTCTCATCTAATTCTATTTTTGGCTTCTCTGGCTCACGTTTTTTGCGTGTCATAGTATCGTATGTTTTTTCTCCGCCGGTTTCCTCAATTATTTTTCCTCCTCTTTCAATCTGCTCTAATATACCAATGTTGATCCCTGCAACAGAATCAGGTGCCACTCGTTTTATAAGTAAATTTCCCGTAAAACCTAATCCTAAAGGAACAGATTCTCTCCTGGTTATAGTACCAGGTATTGGGAAAAGCCAGAGTCCAATAGAATCCTCACCAAGTTTTGTAACTGGTAAACCTGCTGCTGCTTGTCGCTGTGGCTCAGCACCAACATCCGCAGGGATCCATTTTCCATCAAGATATATTTCACCTTCACCATGTAATAAAAAATAACCCATTGCGTCATACCATTGCTTCATAAGAGGGGCATGATCAATCGCAGGTTGCATCCATTGATCTAACATCTTTAGTGCATAGAATTTATATCTACCTCGTATTCCTGCAGCCCGACATAGAGCAATAAATAATGAAATCTTATGGATGCAGGTTCCTGTACCTCTCTGTAGAACTTCGACAACACCATCTAAAGGAATAATCTCTAAGATAATTTTTCTTTTAGCGAATTCAAAAGCAGTTTCTGCAAACTCTCGATCAGATTTTTTAAAAGCACCAAGTTCATTAGCTAAGGCAATAATCTCAGGGGCTCTACAGTCACAATACAATGTTGGTCTGAGGTATTTTTCATCAAGGTTACAAAATTTCATACTTGATTTATATTTAGGAATATTATAGGTTAGTTTTGGTCTCATGTAAATATTTTTTTGTCCTTGTTTTTTCATCTTTTTGAGAGTTCCTAAATTCAGCAATATAACTTTAGCAAGAAAAAATGATCCTTTTATGTTTAATTTCAACATTATAAGAGGAGGCATGTACTCTTTTCGTTTGATTTCCCATGGTGTCAACACGTTTTATTCACGTTCCAATATCTGTAGAAACCATTCTTCTGACTTCTTCAGCGCAGCCTCGCATTTCTTTACCAGATGCTCGGGTTACCTCGGGTTCAAGAACTGGTCCCGGTCTGTCACACACAGGACAATGTTCAAGCATGCGCACCTGGTCACCAGATATGATAAAAGCAGGGTAGCTATATGAGGAACCATCAATGAATGCGAATCTCCCAGGTTGGTTGTATCCTACTGGTTTAAATTCTTTATCAAGAACTAGTGGATAGTAATAACAAAGAGGAATATGTAAATAGTGTCCTTCTTGGCACTGCACCATCCAGGCATTCCCTTCTACCATTCCATAAGCATCAAGACAATACTCTGGTTTAATCCCAAGGATCTCCTCCATCTCTTTTCTAAATTCAGCAACAGGCAACCGTCTATCCTCATAAACCTTCCATCCACCACCTGTTAGAATAGCACCCCTATCGGCAAAATCAAAAGTTTGCCCATCCTCTTTCAATTTATTTGTTACATTATAAAGAAGAGACGGCGCACCAGCAAATACTATCTTGTTTTTTTCTTTATCATTTCTTTCTAACCATTTGATAATGTTATCAGTGATTTTTTTATTCATTCTAGATAATGTTGATTTTATAATTTTTGCTTTTAACCCTGATCCATCAATCATACTCATTCTAATTATTTCTGTATTTAATTCTTTATCAATAGCTGCTGTAACATGTTTTATCACATCATAATAGATTGTACAGACCTTTCCGGCATATACATTTGTTTTAAAGGGATTTGGCATTAAAAGGTATCCATGCATATCATAATCCCATATGGGATATGCCATTGAAATTGCTGCTTTTGCAATAGCGTACTCAGAAATGTGAAATGTTCTCATATCTCTTGGGATGAAAGTGTGTCTACCACTGGTACCACTGCTGTAAGCAACTGCTAAACCCGCGGCGTTAAACGCGTTAATCACATCATCGTAGTTAGGCTCCTTCTGAGAAATTTTAATACTTGGAATAGCCCCAGTGAAAATATTTGCAAGCCATAAAGCAAAATCACGCCCAGTTGGATAATCTTTGTAAAACTCGTTAGGGATAAGAGGGATTTTTTCGAGATCGTCATATTTTTTGATATCATCTGGCGTTACTTTCTTATCTTTGCAAAAACCATGATACATTTTATTTTGTTCAAAATGTCGTTTAAACTGATATTTTATCGCATTAAATTGTAACTCTTTAGATTCTTTAAGCGGAACTCTAAAAAGATCCTTAGGACCATATACTGCATAATCAGCAGGTGTCCATTCATTTTTTGGGGGAATATACTTTGCTACACGGCTATCAAATTTTTTTATATACTCATCATAATCAATCGTCAATTTGTTATACCCTCTCTTATTAGAATCTCTTTTATATGTTATTTATTTAACCTATATTTAATATAATTGTCTATTTTTTATTCGTTTTTTAACGATATTTAATCTAAATTCATGATAAACAATAACTAACAAAAATCAAAAATTCTTTTATAATGATTTTGGAAATTACCTAACTTTATGTAAGTTTCATTATTGCTTCTGCGATATCTCCATTTGTTTCTTCAAGTGCTTTTTTTGCTTGCTCTTTACTTTTACCAGTTTGCTCTGCAACTAAATTAATGTCTTCTTCAGGGATTCCTTCTTCTTTTTCTTCAACTTTTCCCTTTCTATCAACTATTCTTGGCCTACCCGTAATTTGATAAGTTTTTTGGCCTTGTGCATCCATAACAGTCACTTCAGCACTATCAAAAATATATTCTTTAGTATCAGTTCTAATTATTATCTCCTCAACATTTTCGATTTCTCTAACATTTATACCTAACCTTTTCATCATCTGTTGCATCTGTCGAGGGTTCATACGTCCAGGCATCATAAAAATATACCTCAAGTCGTAGTTTTCGAAGCATATATACATTACTTATTGTTTAACATTTTGGTATGCTAACAGGTAAAGAAATACATGTTTTAGACATAAATTCAGAGTTTTACGGCGTTCCAACAATAAAACTAATGGAAAATGCTGGTAAAAATATTGCAGATTTTATAAACAAAAAACTTAAACTAAAACAAAAAAACATAATAGTTTTTTGTGGAACAGGAAACAACGGTGGAGACGGTTTTGTAGCAGCAAGATATCTATCAGAAAAAAATAATGTAACAGTTTTTCTTTCAGGGAAAACAAATGATATCAAAACAGATATTTCAAAAAAAAATTATGAAAAAATCAAAAATAATAAAAAAATTGAGATTCATGATATAAATGATACCTTAAAAATAATTGATTTAATATCAAAAAATGATTTAATAATTGATGCAATACTTGGGATAGGTTTATCAGGAGAAATAAGAGAACCATATCTTACAATTGTAAAAATTATTAATAATTCTAAAAACAAAACTATAATATCGGTAGATGTTCCAACAGGCCTTGGAACAAACAATTATGTAAAAGCAGATTATACTATAACGTTTCACGACATTAAGAAAATAATGAATCCAACAAACTGTGGTGATATTATGATAGTAGATATCGGAATTCCAAAAAAAGCAGAAGAATATGTTGGCCCTGGAGAGCTAAAAACATATTATCCAATTCCAAAAAAAGAATCACACAAAGGAGATAATGGTAGGCTTTTGATAGTTGGTGGAGGGCCATATTACGGTGCACCAGCACTGTCTAGTTTCGCAGCAGAAAGAACTGGTTTAGATCTAGTAATAATTGCAACACCGAAAAAAGTAGCAAAAGCCATCACTTCTTATTCACCTTTGCTTATAAAACCTGTGAAACTTGCAAAACATCTTGCAAAAATATCACCTACGCTTATAGTTAAAGAACTCAATGATGAAAAAAATCTTGTTTTATCAGATATTAAAATTATTGAAAAACAAATCAATAAAGTTGATGCATTGCTAATAGGACCTGGTCTAGGAATAGAAAAACAAACACAAGTAGCAATTGAAAAAATAATAAAAAAATTTATTGAACAAAAAAAACCAATAGTAATTGATGCTGATGCGATACGTGTTGTAGGTAAAAAACAAAACCTTATAAAAAATACAAAAACAGTAATTACACCACATACCGGAGAATTTAAGCATCTTACAGGTGTTAATCTAACAGATGATGTTAAAAAAAGAAAAGAAGAAGTTCAAAAATGGGCAAAAAAACTAGGTGTTACAATAGTTTTAAAGGGACCTGTAGATGTAATAAGTAATGGAGAAATAACCAAGTTAAATGATTTTCACAACCCATCAATGACTGTAGGAGGAACAGGTGATGTCTTAGCAGGTATTATCGGTGCATTACTTTCAAAAGGAGTTGAACCATTTAATGCTGCACGCATGGGAATATTTATTAATGGTGCCGCAGGAAACCTTGCATTTGAAAAATACTCATATGGCCTTATTGCAACAGATGTAATTGAGCAAATACCAAATGTTTTAAAAAAATATTTAAGTGAGTAAAATGGATTTTCCTTTTTGTTCACAGTAGATAATTATTTTAACCAGCAATTCTATATAATGTAGGGAGGAAAATTATGAAAATGAATGATTGGAATCCCAAAGAAATTATAAATTATTTTGAGTTCTTCCCGTTGTGATAAGAGTTCATCAAGATTTTTCTGCCCGATTATATCTCGTAATGTTGGTTGTGCTACCAAATTCGTTGCAATATCATATTGTTGCACTTCAACAATTGCTTTTTGTGGGTCTGTGATTTGGTAATATACTACTGCATCAACATCAACTGTAACATTATCTCTGATGATTATTCGTTGTTTCGGAACGTCACTGGTCCTTATTCGTAGATCTAATTTTATAATTCTATCAATGATAGGAATAATAAGAACGAGACCAGAACCTTTTATTCCAGCAAGTCGTCCTAATCGAAAAATCACAATTCTCTAATACTCAAACATTATTTTTATCGCAGCTAAGAGGAGGAGCACAATAAATATTATGATAATGATTGCTATTATCATAAGAGTTTCAATTATATCTTTAGCAACCTCCATTGCTATGATTCTAAACAATTACTTCTTTAAAAATCTACCTATGTATACTCAAGTTTATACCAATCTCTGTCCTTTATTTTTATTTTTTTTACTATTATTAAACAAATCATTTATAAATCTAAAATAATGATTTAAAAACGACTAAAAAACAATTTAAAAATGATTTAATCGTTGTAATATTTTTACCACTTTGGAAATACTATTTTCACTGTATATAGAAGGGATTTTAACACCAAAATATAGTTGAAAAATCACATGATTATTTGCAGTAGTCCTATTCCTTATTACCAGGGATTCTTTCAATCTTTTCTGATGAACAAAATGGACAATATAACACTCCCTCACTGTTTACTAGTGGGTCTCTTTGATAATATTTTTTACATTCGAAGCAATGCCAAACTACTTTCATATCCATAGGTTCAAGTGCGTATTTATCACCTGCAGCCATAAAAAATCTATTACTTGTTTTTTACAAAAAAACAAAAACTTATTATAAAAATTTTGATTATAAGTATAATATGGAAAAAGAATTAGATTTATTGGATAAAAAAATATTATATGAACTTGATATCAACTCCAGAGCTTCAGCATCACGGATTGCAAGAAATGTAAAATTACCAAAAGAAACCATAAACTACCGTATAAAACGACTAATAAATGACCGTTGGGTGGATAGACTATATACAATATTTAATGCAACAAAATTTGGATATTCATATTACAAAATATTTCTAAAATTTCATAAACTCACAGCTGAAAACGAAAATAAGATTATCAAGTACATAACAAACAATCCAACTTGCATCAATCTTAGAATATTAGAAGGAAAATATGATCTGGTGTTTTCAACAATTCAAAAAAATATTAGTGAATTACAAGTTTTCATGCAACAATTTTTCAATAATTTTGGAACATATGTTTTAGAAAAAGAAATTCATACAACAGCAAATACACATAAACTAAACCAAAAATTTCTATACGAAGGAAAAACAGTTAAAAAAACATTTGATCAAGTAGATATTGGAAATTATTCTCTTGATGAAATTGATATGGGAATAATGAAATTAATATCAACAAATGCAAGAGTAAAACTTACTGATATTGCTAACGATACGCATATTGATTCAAGATTGATAAAATATAGGATTAAAAAATTAGAAAAAGAAGGCGTAATTGTTACATACGCTGCTGCTTTGAACCTTGCATTAATAAATCGTGAATTTATACAAATAGATATAGCCCTCAAAGATCCTTCTATTATTCCAATTATAATAGATTTTTTTGATAAAACAAATACATGTATATTTGCATATGAACTTTTAGGTAAATATGATCTATCTATTGAAATATATGTTAAAAATGATGAAATGCTTAGAAGCATTTTGGAAAAATTCAAGATGCAATTTTTAGATAATTATGTTTATTATGATGTTTCTCATGTTTATAGAGAATATGTGATTAATTGGTCACCATTTCATGTATAATAAATTGATTTAAAGCATTTTTCTATTTAATATTTTGCTTAAAATCTAAAAAGTATAATACTATTTTTTGTTTTTTAGTAATATACTCATGAAATATTTTATTAATTATTCATTACTATTTTTTATAAAGATAACCTATGGATAATTACATATCGTTTGGAGTTGCTCTTACATTTTTGTCTGCTGCTATTATATATGTAACAATAAAAAATAGAGAACGGAATCAACAAAGAGATTATAAACAAATAGATAATCAACAAATAGATATAGAATTAATAATTTACAAAAAAGAAAAGGATAGATTAGAAGAGCGATTAAGAAAAAAAGAACTTTCTTGGGAAAATTTTGTAAGATTAAGAATATACTTAGATGAACAACACAAGAAAAATATGGAACAGATATGTAGATCGAGAGTTAAATAAAATTTTAGAAAATTGAAATAATTGTCACTTTTTTTCAGTTATTATCTGAATTTCTAAACATATTTTCAAATTCTATTAATTGATGCTTCAATTTCTCTTTTTTAAAAAATTGTTCTAGTATACGTATTTTTTCATCCCAATCCATTTCTATTTTCTCCGTTTAATCCCTATATCTATAAATTTTATTTAAGAATATATGTATAAGCTATCTTTATTGCTTATACTTTTATAAAAAATTATTCAAGTTTGTAAGAAAATTCTTTAGCTAAACTTATACTCTTGATTTTTATAAGATTATAATCTATTGTTTTCTTTTATTTGAAAAAATACTAAACCTAAATAATAACTAAAAAAACCAGTCTCTAACTCTTTTTTTCTTATTTTTTCCTGCTTTTGAAATCTTAGGAGTGCAAGGGGAAGGGATTTCGGCTATTTCATATTTTTAGATAAAAGCTCTATACAAGTCTAAAACTGAAAAGGTAGGCTACTAGAAGAATAATTATACCTCTCACAGCACCTGCTCCTATATTTATCAGCACAAACCAGGTTCTAGTCATTGCTTTTTTACCATCATCCTTAGGATTTAACAAAGAGAATAGATAGACAGTGACAGAATCCAACATTAAAGGTATGCTCATTATGATGAAAAGGCCATAATAACCATATTTCCTGACAAATCGTTCACACCATGCAATAATTTTTTTTGTTAATGGTGTTCTGATAGATCTTTTCTTGAGGGCACCACGTACTCTTGTCCCAATTTCAAATGCTATTAAAGAACCTACTCCCTTCCCAAGAGCCAAGATAAAAATGAGTAGCGCAGGGTGAATATAAGGATTAAACAAACCAATCTCAACAGGAATAGGAAGAAATAAAACTGTCAGAATAACATAAATAAAAAATATTATCGAATATGTAATTGGATCTTGCATAGCTCCAAGCAGTATTCCGATTAGATCCATTTTTATTTCACCTGTTTAATAAGAAGTTTTAGAAAAAAATATAATTATTTTGCAATCATTGAACGTAACCAATCAGAAACATTTTCAGCATGATCAGCGATATCATCAACCCAATCTAAAATTTTAAGTAAATGATATACATCCATAGGCTCAAGTTTTTTCTCAAGTCTATATATCCCCTTTGCTATCTCATATCTTTTTTGATCAGCTATATACTCCCAATCATGAACCTTATGAATATATTGTTTTGTCTGTTCTCTCTTAATTTTCCCAAAACCAGT
>JALHTX010000203.1 GCA_022866015.1 Thermoplasmatota archaeon | reverse complement strand
TTTGAAAGAAAAACTGGAGAATATCAGTTATCTATGGGACTGTAAATCATATTCTCAACCGAACTACCGATTATGGAAGACATGCATCCAAGAACATCCCACTGCAATAGTAGTAATAAGTTACTGGATTGGTAAAACAGTATCAGAAGAAGCATATGGTGATAGACCAGGACAACCAATTTTAATTGCACATCAACATAACGGCTTTTGTGGAGAACTACAAAAAATAGCAGTCGCAGCTTTAAGAACTGGATTGATTCCAGCAGTAGGTGTGTGTAACATTGGTGAAGATCATGTATGGAGGGAATTCTATGAGCGTGGATGGCATGAGAATGATAACTGGTGGGCAGATACCGGTGGTGCAGTAGATGAACCAGATATATATGAATACGGCTGGGGAAAAGATATGTCAGCAGTTTTTGCCTGGAAGGGGGATAACACAATTTTTGATGTAACTTCCAATTATATCCACCAGGAGGATTTGAATACAATCCAATTCAAGGTTGTGGATCACAACTTACAGCCGGTTGATGGTGCAAGGGTAATAGTGATGGTAATAGGACCAAGTGATATAACTTACTTGAAATATGGATTAACTGAAAAAATACAGGATATATGGGAAAGACTTCCAGATTTTATAAAAATTAAACTCTTCCAGTTGTTATTTAATAAAATCAATGAAAAAATAGATGGTATACCTGATATTGTAGATCTACCTATAACAACTACCTGGAATTATACAGATATGGATGGGTGCTGTAGTTTTAAATTAGGTAAAAACCGTGAATATTTTTTCTTAATTCAATATGGTGAAAAACTATCTGATCCACCAAAACTTGGGAGATATAACACAATACGATTTCTAAAAGATTCTTTAGATAAAACATATAATATTAGATTCTTTGGGCTTAACAACAACTATCAGAAACATAAAATTATAGACTCAACAGGTGATAAATATAATTTTAATATAAAATTTGATACCACATCTTATCAGATAAATGAAAACCCTTTGTGGAATGATGACGAAGGGGTCATAAGAAATAAAGGGAAAATTGAGTTTTTTATTGTAGATCAGAGTAACTTTGAAAAATATCAGGGTGGTGAAGACTTTGACTGTGTTAATTATATAAAAGAGAGTCAAGGTGAAATAGATTTCAGCTGTGATAATGAAAATGATTTGTACCTAATTTTTAATAATGATGCTTATAAAAGTAATATCATTTTAGATTTTACACTTCTTTTAAAATGTGAGATTACACAAGATTATGTACAGATAGTAAATCCAACTACCAGTATTTTTGAAATCCCAGTCTTCAACATCGGAGATTACATTTTATTTGAAGGAATCGCTAATAAAAATATATCCTTATTAGTAAATGATACAACAATAGAAATAGAAACCGTTAATGATGAATGGTCATATCTTTTTAATACTAAAGGTATACAACCCGGAAGGTACAATGTTAATGTAACATGTGGTAATTCATATGATAATCTTACAATTGAAATAATTGATTTATACCCACCAGATCTTGAAATTATTTTTCCAAATAATTTACAAATCTTAGAAAAAAAAGAATATATAATAATTGGAAAAAGCTCAGATAACTATAAGGTTGAATATGTGGAAGTCTCTATTAATGGAAGCCAATGGAAAAAAGCAGATGGTACAGACACCTGGTCAGTTTTATGGGGTTTTGGCGGATATGAAATTGGTGAACATATAATATCTGTTAGAGCATATGATTCTTATTATTTGGGTAATAGTTGTTTGAAGGAGATTAACATTTCAATAAACGAATCAGGGCACACTTGGGGACCAGAAATACTTAATGTATACCATAACCCTGTAGATGTTACTAATCAAAGTAATATAATACTTTATGCAGAAGTTGAAACAAGTAGTCCTTTTTCTATAAAAAAAGTAGTTGCCTATTGGGATAATAAAAAAACTATAGAAAAACATGAAATGTATAGTTATGGTGATAATCCGATACAGGATAGACACGAAGAGGATCCATTAAAGAATTTATCCAATGAACCAATTTATGGATTGGAGTTGGGGCAGTTCTCTAATGAAACAAGTGTAGAATACTGGATTGAAGTATTTGATACTGCAAATAACAGGATAGTTTCTGATAAATATTCATTTGAGATTAAATAAAGAATGATTTGCTTGGGATATTATTAATCACTGTTAGTTATTATTCCTAAATCAAAAATAACAGATATACAACTATTTCTGAAGATGTTACAGCGTTTTCCTTTCTTTGAAAAAATACTAAACTTATAATACTTCTAAAAAAACCAACTCTAATTATTTTTTCTTTTTTTAAAATGTAATCAGTTTAACAATTTGTTGTTTTTAACCTATTTATTTTTAATTTTGTTGAATGACCTTTTTTCTAAGTTATATTATATTGTAAGTCAGTAAGGACTCCTTCATCTAAATCCTTTTGTGCTTCCTGTCCAAAAATAAATGTATAGTATTCATCTAGATTTCTGAGATAGTATTCAAACCATGCAATAAAGTATTTTTTAGAAATATTATGTTGCTGTTCAATGCTGATACCAGCTGAGTTGTCAATACCCCATTGTTGAGCGACTCTTGTATAATATTCATCAATAAATCCTATATGATTACCACCATTTATTGATAGATATTCTTTATTTGTATCATTTGTAATATGTTGAGTATATATTTTTTTTACATGATTTGGTGGGACTAGTTTGTCGACTGTTCCTACTTGAAGTTGTATTGGGACAATAATGTTTTGTGCTGCGTTAAAAACTGAAGGAAATCCTGCAGGGGCAAGGGCGACTGATGCGTCTATCACTGAGTTAATACTACCAGTTGCTTCAATAACACCACCTCCACCCATTGAAAGACCAATAGCACCACATGTCTTTGTATCAAGAAGATGATACATCGGTGAAAAACGATGATCATTTTGTTTTTGTAATTCTCTAAATCCTCCTAGAAAACCATATGACCATTGTGTTGCATCAAAGGAGAAACGATGAGGTGGAGTGAAACATAAAGTTACATAACCATAAGATGTTAAATGCTCTGGAATCCAAGTGATTTGCTGTTCAGATCCAGCAAGTCCATTTGCGATTATGATAACAGGATATGGTGCTCCAGAGAAATCAACAGGGGTGCGTTGACCATTAGAGATAGATGGATATCTTATAGTCGCTTGATAAATTCCATATGGAAATGCAAAATACCATACTTTGTATGAACCAATATTATATGTTCCTGGTTGATCTGGTGATATAGTTGATGCATCAGCTAAACATACAGAGGAACAAATCAGAAGGAAAATCACGCTAATTATTAAAATTACTATACTTTTCCTCATATGAAAACCACTCTAATTTATAATAATATCAAATAGTATATGGCTGTTTAATATGTTTTGCTTTGAAGGCAAAAACTTTTACTATAAAAGAAAAAACTCTAACTTTTTTTTATTTTTTATGAGAAGTTTATAAATAAATAGTTGATTTGATTATTTGAAGGGGTTATCTACTTTTGGGGATAAATCTCATTAAAAGAGGGGAGAATGTCTTCAGAATAAATTTGGTCTGTTGAATCAGTCAATTCTGTAATACCATATCCATAACCGTAACCGTAACCATAGGTATTGACCTCAGATATTGTTTTATTTTCTATACCAAGAGTTGGGTTAAGTACAGAGAGAATCAATACAAGAAGAACCGCTGAAATTGTTATTCCTAATATTTTTCCATATTGAGATTTTTTCATATAAATCAACCTATTAAACTCACTTAATATATTTAATGTGTATTTTAATATATTTAAATGTTTTTATATTAAAATATGATATTATTCTTAAGTCATTGAGGTTTTCTTGTTCTTTGTCTGCTAAGACTACTATGATTCATGATATATCAGATGTTTTTCTAATATTTTATATAAGGAAAAATATATTAATGAATAAAACAACTTTATATCTATGAAATTTCTGAAAGGGTTATTGAAAATCCTGCTTGTGAGTTTTATAATAACTGCTGTATTCTTTCCAGTTGCAGTTTTAATCCACGAAGGAACACACTATGTCATGTACACATTGGAAGGAATAGAAGTAACCTCGTTTCATGTGCTGGACAGTGATTCCTTTGAGAACGGGAATCTTGGATACATAACACCCCTAAAAAATTCTACATATGGATTATTATTCCAAGAGATGATTGCATACTTCTTTCAATGTCTTTTTTTGGGATCGACTTTGTTGTTCTTCCTCATAAAACCACTCAAGGTATTCACTGTTCACCAGTTGGAATTAATGATAGTAAGAAGGGGTGTCTATAATTAAAAAAACCAAACTCTAAACTCTTTTTTCCTATTTTTTATAAATGACACTAATCGAAAATCATCATAATAAGCCGACAACCGGATAATAACTCGAAGTTAAACTTATCTATATAAATTATAATTATAAGTGTAGGGGAAGG
This sequence comes from Thermoplasmatota archaeon, assembly GCA_022866015.1. GTDB lineage: Archaea > Thermoplasmatota > E2 > DHVEG-1 > DHVEG-1 > PFL35. The sequence goes on along the minus strand of JALHTX010000203.1, from coordinate 4,422 downwards.
GATTTCAACTCCAAGTTCAAATCTCTTATTTGATAAAAGTGTTTCTGTTGGGATTTAGTATCTGCGGGTATAAATCCCCACGAATTTAACTAATTTTAAAATGATATATTCCTTGGTTTTCAACAGTTAGAAATTATTAAAAAAAAAGTCGCTGGAGAAATTCTTACAAAAAGTTCAAAGTCTCAACATAATGCAAATATTATTCTTAGGAATTTATTGCGTTTTAATAGTTTTGATATATTCTTTCAGTGCTCTCGTTGATGAATACCAAACCTGTTCGAGTTTTACAGCATCGAATTTTCCTTGTCTTGCTCGCAGACTAAGATATTCCTGTGAGTAGGGGGAGTTTTTTGCAAGTTCCTTTAGAGAAATGAGGCGTTCTTCATCGATAAACACAGAAAGATAGAACTGTAACGCTTCATTCATGGCCTTTGCGAGAAACATTGCTATGGGGGAAAGGTTTCCATTATCTGCTTGGTGTAATACTTGATAATAGATTTTTCTTTGTTCTTGTTTCAAAATTATTGGAGGGTATCCTTCTTGCTTGAAATAGAGATTGGTTGCTAATCGGGCTACTCTTCCGTTTCCATCAAAAAACGGATGGATCCAGGCCAGTCGATGGTGAATGATTGCTGCTTTTTTTAGCGGATGGAGCGAGAGATTTTTTATGGTATGAATATACTCGTCCATGAGAGGGATGATTTTTCGATAACTGGGTGGAGTAATTGATGAGCCAGTGATTCTTACGTTTCCTGTTCTGTATTTTCCAGAGTCCTTCAAGAGACCTTTCGTCACAATATTATGGATTTGTTGGATGATTTCTTGAGAAAATGGCGTCTTTTTTTGAACCAGTTGGAGCATGAAATCAAAGGCTTCTGCATCATTTCGAGCCTCGATGTGGTCTTTGAGTGGTTTTCCTCCAATGGTTAGTCCTTGTTCTAATACAAGTTTGGTTTCTTGCAATGTTAAGGTGTTTCCTTCTATAGCATCAGAGTGATACGTATGCCTAAGTTTTATGTCTTTTAGTAATTTCTTCATAGCGTCTTTGGGGAGAGGTCTAAGCGCGTCTAATCGATGTTTTTTTTCATCAATCTTGTTATGTAGAGATTTGTCGATGAGAATATCGGTATCGTCATATTTCATAATATACCGATATGTTAATCCTTGTTTATATCGGTATCGTTCATATTTTTAGAAAGCCGATATTGTACTTTTACTTAAATAACCACATAAAAAAATTGGACTTTAGCCGCTGGAGGGATTATGGCTTATAAGGTAAAAGTATCCATGGAAAAAACAGCAAAAATCACAGCAAAAATCTAATAATAGAAAGTTTTATATAAACGAAGTGGAGAAACATTGGTGCGGTTTTAACTCAATTGTTTTGGATGAGCTTTAAAGAACTCCCAAATAAGATTAGTTGCAGAAATCTTGCAAGGTGGACAAAAAAAGTCTCTGGACCGACAAACCATTCGTGACCACCATTTACAACAAGTATATAACACAACCTCAGAACTATCAGTACCATTTGCATATGTTCGTTTAATGATATTTCCACTTTCACTTTTTTCAATCTCAGGACTAGGGTCACAATTATTATGTTCAACCCAATAATACAAATAAATCCTAGGATGTCAGAGCGTTTTCCTTTCTTTGAAAAAAGACTAAACCAATACTATAACTAAAAAAACTAGCTCTAAACTCTTTTTTCTATTTTTAATTATTTTTTACATTACTGGATTAAGTTGGATATATTGGGATTTTATCCCATATTCTTTTTGATTGTGAATTTAGGCTTATAGTATAGATAGTATCATAATTTGGTTCGTTAATATCTACGATTGCTACTGATAGTTCTTTGTTTTTTATCATATTTAAAATTAGTTTATCGAATGGATTATTTTTGTTTAGAATTTTTTTATAGTCTCTTGCTCGTCCTTGTTTATTTATTTTAATTCTCACCATTCTTTATCAGTTTATTTTTTGTAAATTATTGTATTTAAAGTTAATTTGGTAAAATGTCATTTTGAAAAATTTTTAGGATTATTAAAAAAAAGGAAAAAAGAGTAACAAGATATTTATTTTTTTTAAAATATCTAGGTGGGTGGAAATCCGATTTTTGATTTGAGGTATATATCGGGTGATATCATATCTTCTTTCTTGAAAATTCTAACAGATAGAGTTGTAATTAAAAAAAAATTAAACTAAAATCATAATTATTAGTTAATTGGAAATTGTAGTTTTGAAGAAGAAAAAAATTATTTTAAAATAATTTGTTGTTTTTAACCTTTTTATTTTTTAGGTTTTTTGAAGTTCTTGGAGGAGTCTTTGCCAGTCCCAGCATTCAACACCAATTTTATCTGCTAGTTTTAATGCAGGTTTAGAAAATCTGCTTGTTACTATTAATATTGCATTGTTTGCTTCATAAAATGATTTAGCAGCATATATTTCTTGTACTGCTTTTACTCCGATAGTTGCTTTTCTTTTTTTTGCTTGTACAACTATATTCTCCTCAGATTTTTTAAGGATTAAATCACAACCATCATCATGGCTTTTTTTTGTGCGTATCACCTGGTATCCTTTTTTTTCAAAAAAATTTTGTAGGAAGATTTCAAACTGAGCCCAGCTCATCCTTTTAGATAAAATCATTTCGTGTATCCCAGGGTTTGTATCTGGTAATATATGCTTGATTTGGTGGACGACATCAAAGATTTCCCCAGGGAATGGAATACCTGCTTGTCTGAAGAGGCTAACTGCAAGATTCTCCCAGGGTTGTGCTTGTCTTATATCTAATGATGGTGAAGGTGGTTTTTCTTGGATTTCTTGTTGTATATTTGAGATTACATATTCTAGTCCTTCTATAATAATATCTACTTGGTATTGATCTTGTAGGTTTTTTTGTAGCATGTAAAGGTCAGGTGGTTGCATAGGACCAAGGGCGTATTCGTAGATTATGGTGAAGGCGTTACTGATAGTGAGTGCTTCTTCATAGAAAGTAATTGATGTTGGATAAATCTGCATAATATAGTAGACGTTCCCTATTTTTGATAAAATTAACGTGTTGGTAGTATCCTGTTGTAAACCTTGGTTGTAAAAGTTTAGAGCATCTAGGTATTTACCGTTATTAAAGGCGTTATCACCCATTGTTATTAATGATTCTTGTTTAGGGTTCATGTGTTTTTTTCTCCTTGTTTTATTTCTTTTTCTGGTATGGTAGTATTTTGTGATTTGTTTTCATCTGGTATAATAATTTGTGGTGGTTTTTCTATTATTATATAATTTTTTTCTTGATAGGGGTTGTTATTAAAGAAATATTTTTTTACGATTGGAAGGCTATTATATATTCCAGTAGCTATTCCTAATGATCTGTAACCTATTGTTATTTCATTTGAAGGTTGAGTAGGTGACTTATTGTTTGTAATTGTTCTAGCTTGGAGTTCAGGTTGGGTTTTTTCTGTTTGAGTTACTTGGGGTTCCTGTTTTTGATTGCTTGGAATGTTTTCATTCTGTGGAGTTTTAAAATCAATGTTTTTTGATAACTCTTTTAATACTATTTGATCTGTTGGTTTAATTAGATTTAATTGTGGTTGAGGTTTGTTTTCTTCATTACTGTCTTTTAAATTGGGTTTATACTTATTAATCTGATTTTCATCTTCTAGTTTTTTTAAGCGACATTGATTAAGTTCATTCTGTAAATCAAAAACCTTAGATTGTTCATCCTGTTTTTGTTGTATTTTAACAATATCTTCTTGAAGTTTTCTTATTAATTCTTCTTGTTTTCTATTCATTTCTTGTGATTTTATATTGTTTTCTTGTAATATTTTTTCGATTTCTTGTTTTGAAGCAAATCGCTGATTAATTTGGTTTAGCTTATCCTGAATAAGATAAAGAGTTGGTAAAAATTGATTATTATTATTTCTAGCAATTTCAATTTGGTTTTCTAATTGTTTTTTTAATTCATCTAAATCATTTAAATAAGGAGTAATAATTTGTAAAAATTCATCTATAGTTTCTCTGAAAAGTTCTTTTGAATTTATTTGTTTATTAGATAAGTTATCTGATTTTAATGATGAATGTTGATTGGGATCAACTGAATTATCTCTACTTTCTTTAATTGGTTCATTATATGTTTTTATTGTATATGTATTGTTGTTATTAATTGCGTTTATTCTGTTTATATAGTATTCTTTTTTAGGGTTTATAATTTCGTTAACTGTTGTTGGTGAGACACGAACGATTCTAGCAATTTTTCTAATTGAGTATTTTTTATATTCTCTTAACCTAAGAATTTCTTTTATTTGATCATCTTTAAGCTTACGTTTGACCATAGTTCATAACACCTTTTTCCTAATTTATTCTCATTCTATTTAAAGTCTTACTAAAAAATGGTTTGTTTTTCAATAATATATCAACAAAAATAGT